>CALMXF010000106.1 GCA_937870985.1 uncultured Chloroflexota bacterium | reverse complement strand
GATCGGCGCGGAGCTCATCAGGGCGGCGGCGACCCGCGCGCGACGCACGGACGCCGCGGCGCTACGCCGGATCGCGAAGCAGCTCGACAAGAACGCAGCCGGCGCGCTCGATGCCGCGCTCGCGCCCGAGCTCGGCGAGCTGATGTGGCGCTACTCACCGCGAGATCATGCCGTGTCCTACGAGCGGGCACTGCCTGTTCGGGTCGATCCGCTACAGGCACGATTCAGCGCCTGGTATGAGCTCTTTCCGCGCTCGACCTCACCCGAGACCGGCCGACACGGCACGTTGCGTGATGTCGAACAATTGCTGCCCTACGTCTCCGAGCTTGGCTTCGATGTCCTCTACTTGCCGCCGATCCACCCGATCGGCCTGCAGTTCCGCAAAGGTCGTAACAACGCCACTGAGCCAGCCGCCGATGACCCCGGCAGCCCGTGGGCGATTGGTGGCCCCAAAGGGGGCCATAAGGCTGTCAACCCCGAGCTTGGCACGCTCCAGGATGTCCGCCACCTCGCCGCTGCGGCCAGAGATCGCGGGATATCGCTGGCGCTCGACATTGCCTTTCAGGCTTCGCCCGACCACCCCTACGTGACCAGTAACCCGGATTGGTTCCGAGCCCGACCGGATGGCACGATCCAGTACGCCGAAAACCCACCGAAGAAATATCAGGACATCTATCCGTTCGATTTTGCATCGGACGACTGGGAACCGCTCTGGGACGAGCTCACCGATATCGTCCGTCACTGGTGCAAGCACGGGGTTCGCGTCTTCCGGGTCGACAACCCCCATACCAAGCCGTTCGCCTTCTGGGAGCATCTGATTGGCACGATCAAGGGCGAGTATCCAGAGGCGATCTTCCTCTCCGAGGCGTTCACCCGGCCGAAGGTGATGGCGCGATTGGCGAAGGTCGGCTTCACTCAGTCCTACACCTACTTCACCTGGCGCAACACCGGCGAGGAGCTGCGGGAGTATCTCACCGAGCTGACCACGACCGAGCTTCAGGAGTACTTCCGGCCGAACTTCTGGCCGAACACGCCCGATATCCTGCCCGAGCACCTGCAATTCGGCGGCCGGCCGATGTTCATCGCTCGGCTTGTCCTCGCGGCGACGTTGTCCTCGAGCTACGGGATCTACGGGCCGGCCTTCGAGCTGCAGGAGCATCTCCCGTTAGCGCCTGGTCGCGAGGAATACCTCGATTCGGAGAAGTACGAGATCCGGCACTGGGACCTGGAGCAACCCGACAGCCTTCGATCGGTAATCACGGCAGTCAATCAGATCCGTCAGGCACATCCGGCACTGCAGCGCAACGACACGATCCAGTTCCACCCGACTGACAACGACCAGCTCATCGCCTACACCAAGCGCGACGATGCCTCTGGCGACACGATCCTCACCGTCGTCAACCTGGACCCGCATTACACTCAGTCCGGCTGGGTGGATCTCCAGATCCACGAGCTCGGAATCGACCCACACGAGGCCTTTCAGGTTCACGACCTGCTTGGCGGCGGCCAGTACTTGTGGAGCGGCTACCGCAATTTCGTTCAGCTCGATCCTCAGACGATGCCGGCGCACATCTTTCATGTGCGCCGGCACGTCCGCACCGAGCAGGACTTTGACTACTTCAGATAGGCCGGCAGCGTCGCTCGACGCGCAGACGAAAGGATCGTTCCTGCGGTATGGCAGTGAAGCGAACGCGGCACGTCGAGCAGTATCCTGAGGAAAACCCGCTCTGGTACAAGGACGCCATCATCTATCAGGCCCATGTACGGGCGTTTCGCGACTCCGATGGGGATGGCATCGGCGACTTTCCCGGGCTGATCGAGAAGCTCGATTATCTCCAGGATCTTGGTGTCACCGCGATCTGGATTCTGCCGTTCTACCCCTCTCCACTTCGAGACGATGGGTACGACATCGCCGACTACACCGATGTGAATCCGATCTACGGCACGCTCCGTGATGCCCGCGCGTTCGTGCGCGAGGCCCATGCGCGCGGTCTTCGCGTCATCACCGAGCTCGTCTTCAATCACACATCCGATCAGCATGCCTGGTTCCAGCGCGCCCGCGCGGCGAAGCCCGGCACGCCCGCGCGCGACTTCTACGTCTGGAGCGACACCGGCAGCGAATATGCGGACGCCCGAATCATCTTCAAGGACTTCGAGGTTTCCAACTGGACCTGGGATCGTGTTGCCGGCGCCTATTACTGGCACCGCTTCTATTCAAGCCAGCCCGATCTCAACTTCGATAACCCCAGGGTCCACGACGCGCTGTTCAAGGCCATGAGCTTCTGGCTGGATGCCGGGGTAGATGGCGTCCGCCTCGACGCCATCCCCTACCTTTACGAACGCGAGGGGACGGATTGCGAGAATCTGCCCGAAACGCACCAGTTCCTCAAGAAGGTTCGCGCGTTTGTCGACATGAACTACCGCGACCGGATGCTGTTGGCGGAGGCCAACCAGTGGCCAGAGGATACAGTCGAGTACTTCGGGGATGGCGACGAGTGCCACATGGCGTTCAACTTCCCCGTAATGCCCCGGCTCTACATGGCGCTGCGCATGGAGGATCGCTATCCGATTATCGACATCCTCGATCAGACTCCGCCGATCCCCGCGACGTGCCAGTGGGCGATGTTTCTGCGCAACCACGATGAGCTGACCCTCGAGATGGTCACCGACGAGGAACGCGACTACATGTATCGTGCCTATGCCCAGGACCCTCAGGCACGAATCAATCTCGGTATTCGCCGTCGCCTTGCTCCGCTGGTCAACAACAATCGTCGCCGGATCGAGCTGTTGAACGGGCTGCTCTTCTCGCTCCCCGGAACCCCCACGATCTACTACGGCGATGAGATCGGCATGGGCGACAACATCTTCCTCGGAGACCGTAACGGCGTCCGCACACCCATGCAGTGGACGGGTGACCGCAACGCCGGCTTCTCGGACGCCAACTCGCAGCGACTGTTCTTGCCGGTTATCACCGACCCCGAGTACCACTACTCAACCGTCAACGTTGAGACGCAGCAAGCCAACCCGCAGTCCCTGCTCTGGTGGATGAAACGCCTCATCGCGCTGCGAAAGCGTTACCAGGCCTTCGGGCGTGGCGCCATTGAGTTCCTGCATCCGGAAAACCGCAAGGTTCTCTGCTTTGTCCGGAAGCATGGGACGGAGTCGATCCTTGTCGTCGCGAACCTGTCGCGCTTCGTGCAGGCGGTCGAGCTGGATTTGTCGGAATACCGAGGCATGGCGCCGGTCGAAATGTTCGGGCGCAACGAGTTCCCGCAGATCGGCGACCTGCCATATTTCGTTACCCTCGGGCCTCATTCGTTCTACTGGTTCTCACTCGAGCCGCAGCGCGTCAGTGGCGAGCGGCTTGCCGGGGGCAGCAAAATCGCCGCCGTTCCGACGCTCACGGTCAGCGGTGGTTGGCCGAACATCTTCTCCGGCCGATACCAGGATCGGCTCACCAGTCTGTTGCCGGAATATCTCCAGACACGCCGCTGGTTTGCTGGCAAGGCCCGTGGCGTTCGCACAGTGACGATCGCGGACCGGCTGACCGTCCCCTACGATGACTCGGCCGCACAGCTCGCGATGTTGCGAGTGGACTATGCCGACGGTGAGCCGGACATCTACGCCCTGCCCATCTCGTTCGCCACCGGCGAGCGCGCCGAGAATCTGATCAACTACCAGCCACATGCCGTCCTCGCCCGGCTTGTGACCGGTGACGGCGATGGCGTTATCTACGACGCGATCTGGGACCCGGGCTTCGGCCAGGCATTGGCTCGCCTGATCGCCCGCAAAGGCAGGATCCGTGGCGACCGCGGGATCCTGACGACGGTGACGACGCGAGCATTTCGCTCGATCTATGACCATACCGACGAGCTGCCGGAGGCCACCAACATCCGCGGCGAGCAGAGTAACAGTTCGGTGACATTCGGCGACCGACTCATTCTCAAGCTCATCCGGCGTCTCGCCCCGGGCGTCAACCCCGACCTCGAAGTCGGACGCGCGTTGACCGAACGCACCACCTTTGCGCACACTGCGCCGGTCGCCGGGGCGCTTGAGTATCGGCTTCCGGGTAGCGAGCCAATGACTCTCGGCATCCTCCAGGGATACGTTCAGAACGAAGGAGATGCCTGGACACACACGCTCGACGTCGTGGGCGACTTCTACGAGCGGATGCTGGCCGACCGGCCGGAGATTGACGCGCCGCCGCCGACGACCAGTCAGATCCTTGTCGATGCCGTCGCTGATACGCCCGGGCAGGCGCCTGAGCTGATCGGCAGCTATCTGGCCGATGCGCACCTGCTGGGCCAGCGAACTGCCGAGATGCATCTGGCGCTTGCTTCGCTCGGCGACGAGCCAGCGTTCGCATCCGAGGCCTTCAGCGTCATGGGGCAGCGATCGCTCTATCAGTCAATACGCAGCTCGGTCAACCTCGTCTTTCAGACCATGCGTAGACAGCGAAATAGCCTGCCGGCGGATCTGGCGGACGACATCGGCCGGCTGATCGAGCTTCAGCCCGCCCTGCTTTCGCGGTGTCGCGGCGTCATCGACCAGCGAGTCACGGCGCAGCGCATCCGTATCCACGGCGACTACCACCTCGGACAGGTGCTCTTTACCGGCAAGGACTTTACGATTATCGACTTCGAAGGAGAGCCTGCGCGCTCGCTGACCGAGCGACGGATGAAGCGCTCTCCACTCCGCGACGTAGCTGGCATGCTGCGCTCGTTCGACTACGCTGCATGGTCGGCACTGTTCACCCTTCAGGAGAGCGGCTTGATCGCTCGGGACGATCCGATCGGCGTTGCCTGGTCGCGATTCTGGTATCGCTGGGTTGCCGCCGCCTTCATGGCTGGCTATCTGGAGGCCGCTGGTGACGCGCCATTCCTGCCGCGCGACTCCTCGGATCTCGCGCTCTTGCTGGACATCTTCCTGTTGGACAAGGCTGTCTACGAGCTGGGCTACGAGCTCAATAATCGCCCTGGCTGGGTCCGCATTCCGCTCTCGGGCTTGCTCGGCCAGTTGGCGCCCGCGATGGTGGAAACGCGAGCCTGAGGCAGGGCGGAGGGGATGAGACGTGGTTGCAATACTCTGGCTGCTCGCCGGGCTCGCCATCGTTGCGATCACATCTCTCGTCGGTGCGATCGTGCTTCGAGCGCTGCTCGGCGTCTCCCGCGAGCGTGGGAAGTCGCTCGGGCACGATCTGAGGGAGGCAGAGCAACTGATCCGCAACCCGAAAGTTTAGGCGCGATCGTCCTCCGCGAATGTCCGACTCGGGACGCGTCGCATTGACCGCGTTCGCGCGGGATGCCGTAGACTGGGCCACTGAGGCTCCGGCCTGGATCGCGCGGGCGGTACCACCCAGCTCGATCTGCGCCGGACATCTCAGTGTTGTCTCACGAAGAGTCCGGGCCAAACCGGACGTGATGGAGTGTAGTGGTGGCAAGTACCCCGAACTCGTCGGTCGATCAGATGAGCGAAGCGCTCGCGTATGTCGATTCCTGGCTCGACTATCGCGTCTGGAAGCTTCGCGCTACCGGAGCGCAGGTGGCGGTCTGGTTCGATGGCAAGCTGCAGTTCAGCAAGGCGTATGGCGTCTCGAATCTCGACACTGGCGAGGCGCTGACGACGTCGCATCTGTTCCGTATCGCGTCCCATTCCAAGACATTCACCTCGACCGCTGTCATGCAGCTAGTCGAGGCCGGCAAGCTGCGGCTCGACGACACGGCTGGATCGTGGATCCCCGCCCTGGCAAAGGCCGGATCGCCGCTTGCCGATGTGACGGTGCGCGAGCTCGCATCCCATTCCGCCGGTGTCATTCGCGATGGTGTCGATGCGAATTACTGGGCCCACGATCGCCCGTTCCCGGGTGACGAGGAGCTGCTGGAGATCGCCATTCGAGAGGGCGCTATTCGCCAACCTCAGGCGACGTTCAAGTACACCAATATCGGATATTCGCTGCTTGGGATGATCGTCGGCGCGGCCGGCGGCAGCTCCTACAACGAATACACGAAGACCGCGATCGTCGAGAAGCTCGGCCTCCAAAACACCGGGCCGGAGCTGGACCCGGATCGCCTGTCTGAATACGCCGGCGGTCATAGCGGGCTTGCCAGCTGGACCGAACGCCAGGTTATCCCGCACGTCGACACCCATGCGATGGCGGCTGCGACGGGGTTCTATTCCACCGCGGAGGACATGGTTCAGTTCGCCTCTGCCCACTTCTTTGGCGATGGTCGCTTGCTGAGCGATCGGTCGAAGAACGAGATGCAGCGACCGGTCTGGACAGGGCTCGCGCCCGAAGCCCCGCAGGATGGCTACGGCTACGGCACCATCGTGCGCTACTACGATGGGCACCGGATGGTCGGGCATTCCGGCGGCTATCCGGGGCATATCACCCGCACGATGTGGGATCCGAACGAGGGTCTTGCGATCTCCGTACTGACCAACGCGGTCGATGGCCCGGCGGAAGAGCTGGCTGCCGGCATCCTGAGGGTGCTCGATTCGGCGCGCGTCGTTGCGTCGAAGTTGCCGCTCAGCTCCGGGCTCGTCAACAGCGCTGCGATCGCGCCACCGGCTGCGCCCGACACGAAGATCGACCTGAGCCGCTTCACGGGCCGGTTCGCGGCACTCTGGGGAGTGACTGATATCTATGTCCTGGGCGGCAAGCTCTATGCGGGGAGCCCGATCGCCCCAGCGCCGCACATGCAGGCTGTGGAGTTGGCTGTTATCGACGATAACACGCTGCGCATCATGAATGGTTCACCGTACGGATCGGTCGGTGAGCTGTACCGATACGAACGCGACGCTGATGGCAACATCGTGAGCATCTTCAGCGGCGGCCAGCAGGCCTGGCCAATCGCGGTCTACCGCGCCCGCGCCAACGTCGTCTAGGCCCAGACAGGGACGCCCCTCTCCCATCATTGCGGAGAGGGGCGCTATCCTATCAGCAGGGATAGTCAGCGATCGTCAGCCGCCCCGCTTGGGGGTTGCTCCCTCCGGCAGCGGAGTCACGTACTTGCGGCCTCCGGTGTCGCGCAGGAAATCCTGCTTGGCGGCGTCGAGCGCGTCCTTGTTGACCATCAGCTCCAGACCGGTGAGCGCCATCGCCTTGGCGGCGTAGTCCATCCCCTTGAAGCCGATCTCTGCGCCAGACGATGCCGTGATCTGCCAACTGTGGCCCGGCGAGCCGAGCGGATGGCAGCACGTCGTCAGCATGCTGGTCGGTGTGATCTGGCTGACATCGCCAACCTCGGTCGATCCGTGCATCGTGCGGAACTCGTTCGTCGGTCGGATGACGTTCTCACACAGCACGTCGCCGATATCTGCGGCAGTTGTCCCCTCTCTTGCGCCCGCCAGTGTCTGCCGGCGGCCCATTTCGACGATCTCAGGGTCGATCGTCGATTGCAGCCTGCGAGCGAAATCCATGTCATCGTGGCTGAATTCGATACCGCCGAGCGCCTCCATCTTGTCCAGCATGATGTTGCTGATCGTGGGATTCGGCAGCATATCGGAGCAGCCGGTCAGAAACTCGACGTCGTAGGTCGTCCCGGTCATCAGCGCCGCGCCCTTGGCGCAGTCGAGCATCCGCTGATAGATCGACTCGACCTCCTCGCGCTTGGGAGCGCGGACGAAGTACCAGATGGTTGCCGTCGGCGGAACCACGTTCGGCGCTTCGCCGCCGTCCTTGATGACGCTATGGATTCGGGCATCCTGGATGATGTGCTCGCGCAGGTAGTTCACGCCGATATCCATCAGCATCGCCCCGTCCAACGCGCTGCGACCCATGTGTGGGGCGGCGGCGCCATGAGACGCGATGCCGTGGTAGTGCACCTTGAACGAATACATCGCCAGGCTGGAGCCATTGGTGGTGGCGGTATTCGCGTAGCCAGGGTGCCAGGTGACCGAGGCATCCAGATCGTCGAAGACGCCGGCGCGCGCCATGTACGTCTTGCCGGTGAGCGTCTCCTCGGCCGGGCAGCCGTAGTAGCGAACCGTGCCGGTGATGCCCTGCTCCTTCATGGCCAGCTGCATGGCTAGCGCCGCGCCGAGCGCGCCGACACCGTACAGATTGTGACCGCAGCCATGGCCCGGCCCCCCCGACACAAGCTCGTGCCGCTCCGGGGTTGCATCCTGCGAGAGGCTCGGCAGCGCGTCGTACTCTCCCAGAATGCCGATGATCGGAGTCCCCTCGCCCCAGCTGGCGACGAAGGCGGTTTCCATCTGGCCGACGCCGTGCTCGACCGAGAAGCCGGCCTGCTCCAACTCATCGGCAATGGTCTTCGAGGCGAATGTCTCCTCCAGCCCGACCTCTGGATGTTCCCAGATGGCTCGCGCGAGACCCGAGAACCGCTTGTAGTTCTCGTTCAGATAGTCGACAACGGTCTCTTCTACCGGCATGACGCTACCTCCCCTGCTGCCCGCGAGTCACGCCCCCGAGCAGGTCGAACATCGGTATCTGAGGACGCATCCTAGCAGGGACGCCGGCGTTTCGCGCCAGGTTGCCGCCAAATTGATGTCGCCAGGTTGCCCAGTCCCACCCTGCCGGCCGCTGGCTCAGGGCGCGTGCTGTTTCTGCGGCGCGACAGTGACGTCGATTGGGCTGGCGACTCGGGTGCGGATGTAGAGATAGCCGGCCGCGACCCCGACGGCGCAGATCATCGCCAGCTCGAAGATCGCCATGCGCACTCCCTGACGCTCGGCAAGTGTGCCGATCACCAGGCTGCCAATCGGCGTCGAGCCCATGAACAGCAGCGTGTAAAAGCTCATCACCCGGCCACGATATTCCGGAAGGCTGAGCATCTGAAGTCGGCTGTTGGCAGTGGCGCTGAACGTAATGCTGAACAGGCCGAGCGCAATCAGAACTGCGATTGTTGTCGCCCACATCGTCGAGATCGCGAGCGCCGTGAGCAAGACGGGAAAGCCGGTTGCCCCGATCAACAGCGTGCGTTGTGATACGCGCCCGGAGTAGGCGATGCCGATCGCCGCGATGAGTGAGCCGATTGCCATTGCCGACGTGAGCATGCCAAAGCCCATTGGCCCAGCATTCAGCACATACTTGGCGATCAGAGGCAGCAGAACAGTGAAGTTGTAGCCAAACGTGCCGACTACCGCCATCAGAATCAGCACGACCATGATGTCGGGCGTTCGCAGGGCATAGCGAACCCCATCGGAGATCTGGCTGATCATCCGCCCCTTTGGCGCGTTCGGCACCTCATACAGCTCGTCCTCGCGCATCAGCGCAAGTCCGAGCAAGACGGCGAGGAAGCTGACCGCGTCGATCGTGAAGCACCCAGCAACACCGATCCATGCGATCGTGATGCCGCCGAGGGCCGGCCCGATCAGACGCGCCGAGTTGAACACAATCGAGTTGAGCGCGATAGCATTCGGCAGATCCTCCGGGCCGGCCAGCTCCTTGACGAACGCCTGCCGGGCCGGGCTGTCGATTGCGTTCGTTATCCCGAGTAGCGTGGCAAGCACATAGATCGCGGTGAGATTCGTCGCACCGATAATCACGAGAACGGCCAACACGGCCGATGGCACCAGCTTGACTGCCTGCGTGACCAGCAGCAAATTGCGCTTCGAGAATCGATCCGCGATGACGCCACCGAACAGCGACAGAAACAGCACCGGTAGCGTTTGAAACATCGACACCAGGCCAAGCGCTAATGGGGAGTTGGTGAGGTCCAGCACCAGCCACGCCAATGCGATCCGCTGCATCCAGGTGCCGATGGTCGACACCACCTGGCCCATCCAGAACAGGCGATAGTTTCGATTGCGAAGCGCGTGGAACGTCTGGTGCAGCGCCGCGCTTGCCGACCACCGACGACGGGAAGCCCGGGCGGAATCGTCGTTTCTGGCATCCCGGTTTGTGGTTCGCATGCGCCTCGCCTCGTTGATCTCGAAGAACCCATCGACAATCCAGCATCTATACTATAGATGATCAATGTATCGCGTGAGCGTCAATCGCGCTACGATTCGTCAGTATGGAACGTCGCGCTGCGGCGTTGGATCGACTGGCTGACTGGCAACTATCTTGCGTCGCTACCGTTGGGACGGCAGTCCATCAGCAGGACCGGAGCGTGGCACAGTGGCAAAGAGGACGACCAGAACAGTTCGCGCCAGAGTGATGAAGAAGGGTGATGACGTGGAACGATCTACCCTGCTGACTGGCGACGACGTCTTCCTGTTCAACGAAGGCACGCACCACCGGCTCTACGAGAAGCTCGGCTCGCACCTCGCGTCCGTCGATGGCGTTGATGGTGCCTATTTCGCCGTCTGGGCGCCGAACGCCGAGCGTGTTGCCGTCGTCGGCGAGTTCAATGATTGGAATCCCGACGCGACGCCCCTGACCAGTGAGGGTGTCTCCGGAATCTGGGAAGCCTTCGTGCCGCACGTCGGGCACGGCGCTATCTACAAGTATCAGATCTGGTCGCGGCTCCATGGGCAGGTCGTGCAGAAGGCTGATCCGTTCGCCATCCACGCCGAGACGTCGCCGAAGACCGGCTCGGTCGTCTGGGATCTGGAGTACGAGTGGGGCGACGCCGGATGGATGGCGGAGCGCGGCCGGCGCAACGCGGCTGACGCGCCGATCTCGATCTATGAGATGCACCTCGGTTCCTGGATGCGCGTGCCCGAGGACGGCAATCGCTCGCTCTCCTATCGTGAGATCGCGGCGAAGCTGGCCGACCACATCGAGACGACTGGCTTCACCCACGTCGAGCTGCTGCCGATTATGGAGCACCCGTTCTCGGGATCCTGGGGGTATCAGACGACCGGCTTTTTCGCGCCGACCAGCCGCTTCGGCACTCCGCAAGATTTCAAATACTTCGTTGATTACCTCCACCAGCGAGGTATCGGCGTCATCCTGGACTGGGTCCCGTCTCACTTTCCGACCGACGAGATCGGTCTCTACAGATTTGATGGCACCCATCTCTACGAGCACGCTGACCCGCGCCAGGGCTACCACCCCGACTGGCACACCGCGATCTTCAACTACGGCCGGCCAGAGGTTCGCTCGTTCCTGCTCTCCAGCGCGGTCTACTGGCTCGACCAGTATCATATCGATGGGCTGCGTGTGGACGCTGTCGCATCAATGCTCTACCTTGACTATTCCCGCAAGGCTGGAGAATGGATTCCCAACCGCTTCGGCGGCCGGGAGAATCTCGACGCGATCGACTTCCTGCGCCAGCTCAATACCGTCGTGTATGGCGAATACCCCGACGTCCAGACGATCGCCGAGGAGTCGACCGCCTGGCCGATGGTCTCGCGACCGACCTATGTCGGCGGGCTCGGCTTCGGCATGAAGTGGGACATGGGCTGGATGCATGACACCCTGGCCTATTTCGAGAAGGATCCGATTCATCGCCGGTATCATCAGAACTATCTGACGTTTCGTGGGCTCTACGCCTTCAGCGAAAGCTTCGTCCTGCCGCTCTCGCATGACGAGGTCGTCCACATGAAGGGCAGCCTGCTATCGAAGATGGCCGGCGACGACTGGCAGAAGTTCGCCAATCTCCGCGCGCTCTACGGCTACATGTTCACTCAGCCGGCGAAGAAGCTGCTCTTCATGGGCGCCGAGATTGCCCAGCGCGACGAGTGGGACCACGAGAGCAGCCTCGACTGGCATCTGCTCGACACAGAGGCTCATGTTGGTGTCTCGCGATGGCTCTCCGCGCTCAACCGCGCCTATCGCTCCGAGCCGGCCCTCCACGAGCTCGACTTCGACCCGGCCGGCCACGAATGGCTGGACGCGAACGACAGCGAGAACAGCGTCATCTCCTATGTCCGCCATGCTTCCAACCGTCGAGAGTCGATCATCGTCGTCTGCAACCTCACCCCGATACCGCGCCATGCATACCGGATCGGCGTCTCTGAGCCGGGCTACTACCGCGAGATACTCAACAGCGATGCGCGTGAGTACTGGGGTGGCGGGCAGGGCAACCTCGGCGGCATCGAGGCGACGCTTGTCCCCTGGCACGGCCGGCCGTATTCGATCTCCATCACCGCGCCGCCGCTGGGCATTGTCCTGTTCAAGAAGGACGGCGAGGCGTAGCCGGTCCCGCGCACGAGCGCCGTGGGGACAGTCCGGGACAGACCATTGGAGGAGATATGCCGGATCTGGAGCTCGGGGCGATCTGGCTGGGCAACGGCCGCGTTCGCTTCACGGTCTGGGCGCCGCGAGCGCGTGAGGTCGAGGTTCATCTCCATGGCGAGCCGCCGCGCTTCGTCGCGCTAGAGCCATGCCCACACGGCTATTACCGCGTGTCCATCGATGGTGTCCAGCCGGGCGACCGCTACACCTACCGGCTCGATGGTGTCGACGAATGGCCCGATCCCGCCTCTCGCTCCCAGCCGGACGGCGTCCACAGTGCTTCAGCGATCGTCGACCCGACCTTCGACTGGACCGATGGTGGCTGGGAAGGGATTCCTCGGGAAGCGCTCGTGATCTACGAGCTCCACGTGGGAACGTTCTCGGCTGCCGGCTCTTTCGATGGTGTCGTGCCGATGTTGCCCTCGCTCCGGGATCTGGGCGTAACCGCGATCGAGCTGATGCCAGTTGCTCAGTTCCCTGGCGATCGTAACTGGGGCTATGACGGGGTCGATCTCTACGCGCCCCAGACATCCTACGGCGGCCCGGACGGTCTGCGTCGGTTGGTCGACGCTTGTCACGCGCAGGGTCTGGCCGTCCTGCTGGACGTTGTCTATAACCATCTTGGGCCAGAAGGCAACTACCTCGCGAAGTATGGCTATTACTTCACCGACCGCTACCACACCCCCTGGGGGGATGCCGTCAACGTTGATGGTCCGTGGAGTGACGATGTGCGTCGCTTCTTCATCGAAAACGCGCTTCACTGGGTTCGTGAATATCATATCGATGGCTTCCGGCTCGACGCCACCGACCGCATCATCGACGAGTCCGCCATCCACTTCCTTCGCTCCCTCAGCGACGCCATCCACGAGGAGGCGACGCGCCAGGACCGGCATATCTGGACAATTGCCGAGAGCGATGCCAACGATGTCCGCTACATCGTCCCCGCCGCTCGGAATGGCTATGGGCTGGATGCGCAGTGGGGTGACGACCTGCATCATGCGCTCCACGCCCTGCTGACCGGCGAGCGTGACGGCTACTACTCGCAGTTCGGCAGCATCGCGGAACTGGCCAAGGCAGTTCGTCAGGTCTTCGTCTTCGACGGCGTCTACTCTGAATATCGCCAGCGCACCTATGGCAGCTCGCCGGACCAGGGCGACGCCAGCCAGTTCGTCGTCTGCTCCCAGAACCACGACCAGGTCGGCAACCGGGCGGCTGGCGAACGGCTCTCGCATATTGTCGGACACGATGCGGCGCGCCTGGCTGCTGCCATCTACCTGCTTTCGCCATACATCCCACTGATGTTCATGGGCGAGGAATATGCCGAGGATGCCCCATTCCAGTATTTCACCAGCCACACCGACCCGGCTCTCGCTGAGGCCGTCTCGCGGGGCCGGCGAGCCGAGTTCAGCCGATTCGGCTGGCAACCGGAAGTCCCCGACCCTCAGGATCCCGCGACATTCGAACGCTCGAAGCTCGATCACTCGCTGAGCGAGCGCGGCGAGCACGCGGCGATGCTGGACCTGTACCGGGATCTGCTCCGCCTCAGGCGCGAGCGGCCGGCCCTGGCTTGCCTGGATAAGCGTCGCCAGGATGTTGTCGAGCTGGAGGGCGATGTCCTCCTCGTCCGGCGCTGGACGGACGGCGACGAAGTCGCAATGGTCTATAACCTGTCAGCGGAGTCACGCTCACCGCTCCTGCCGTTGCCACCCGGCGAGTGGAAGGTATTGCTCGGCACCGCGGACGGGCCACAGCCGGAGCTGATCACAGCGCCCGCCTCCGCGCGGCTCACGATTGCGCCGCGTTCGGCCGTCGTGCTGGCGCGCGAAGGCGTGATCTGACCCGCGACGAGAGAGGATGCGCCGCCGCGATGCGACCAACTGCCACATATCGTCTGCAACTGACCCCCGCGTTCGGGTTCGATGCTGCGGCTGCGCTCGTTCCGTACCTCGCCCGGCTCGGGATCTCGCATCTATACCTTTCGCCAATTCTGAAGGCGCGCGTCGGTAGCCAGCACGGGTACGACGTCACTGACGCCACACAGATCAATCCGGAGCTCGGCGGCAGCGAGGGCTTTGATCGTCTGTGCGAGACGATGGCGGCCAACGGCCTCGAAATTCTGCTGGATATCGTTCCCAACCACATGGCCGCCAGCCCGGAGAATGCATGGTGGTGGAGCGTGCTCGAGAATGGGCAGAGCTCCGAGTTCGCGAGCTTCTTCGACATCGCCTGGTATGAGAGCGCGAGCGGCGGGTCGCTCGACCGCAAGGTGCTGCTTCCGATTCTCGGTAACCATTACGGCATCGTCCTCGAAGCGCTGGAGCTTCGTGTCGAGATCGATGAGCGAGGCTTCACCGTTGTCTACTATGACAACCGGATGCCACTCGACCCGACAACCTACCGGCTGCTCCTCGAGCAACGCTACGGGCTGCTCAAGGATCGGCTTGCCAGCGATGCCGTCGCGCTTCAGGCGTATGAGGGGCTGATCGAGCTCTCCGACACGATGCCCGACCGGTTCACGACCGACGCGCCGGCCATCCAGCGCCGCCGGGAGGAAACGGGGTTGCTCAAGCAGCGAATGTGGGAGATCTATGCAGCGAACGACATCGTGCGGACATTCGTTGACGAGAACCTCGCGCTGATCAATGGCCGGGTCGGTGAACCAACCAGCGTCGACATTCTCGATCGCGTTCTTTCCGACCAGGCCTATCGACTCTCCTACTGGCGTGTTGCAAGCACCGAGATCAACTACCGCCGTTTCTTCGACATCGCCGATCTTGTTTCGATGCGCATTGAGGATGAGGATGTCTTCGCCGCCCGTCATGCCCAGCTCCGCTCGATGGCGCGGGCCGGCCAGGTCGCAGCCTTGCGCGTCGATCATATCGATGGTCTGTACGATCCCGGCCAATACCTCGAACGCCTCGATGCGGTGATGCGCGCCGCTCTGGCCGAACGCGGTGAGCCCGGCGCGGAGAGCTACGTGCTTGTCGAGAAGATCCTGGCGTCCGGGGAAGATCTTCCGGCGGAATGGCCTGTCGCTGGCACAACCGGCTATGACTTTCTCAATCTCGTCAACGCCCTGTTTGTCGATCGAAACGCGGAACAGAAGCTGGATGCCGCCTTCCGGCGCGTCAGCGGCGTCGACGAGAGCTTCGCGGAGATCGTCTACCGCCAGAAGCGACGCGTAATGGCCGATCTCTTCTCCGGTGATGTTCGCTCGCTCGTCGTCTGGCTTGACCGGCTGACCGCCTGGGATCGACATGGGCGCGATCTCGGGCAGCGCGAGCTGGGCCAGGCGTTGACCGAGATGATCGCCCGCTTTCCGATCTATCGGACCTATTCGACTCCGGCAGGCGTCCGCGATGAGGACCGCGATCGCATCGACCAGATGATCGACGACGCCATACAGCATCGGCCGGAGTTGCGGCGCGCCTTGCGCTTCATCCGCCGCGTCCTGCTCCTCGAATCGGCCGGCGCTCTCGAAACCGGTCCAGACGACGAGCGCTTGCCATTCGTCCTGCGCGTTCAGCAATTCACCAGCCCCGTCATGGCCAAGGGGTACGAAGACACGTCGCTCTACATCTTCAACCGGCTGATTGCGCTGAACGACGTCGGCGGCGCGCCCGATGTAGTTGGCATCGAGCCGGACGCGTTTCATGCCGCGATTGCCGGCCGGGCCGAGCGGTGGCCAGCGACGATGAATGCCACGTCAACCCACGACACCAAGCGCAGCGAGGATGTCCGCGCGAGGATCGTCGTGATCTCCGAGCTGGTTGATGAGTGGGCCGCGCACGTCGACCGCTGGCGAGAGGCGAACCGCCACCTCCGGCGCGAGGTCGATGGCGCCATGGCCCCGGATGGCAACACCGAATACCTGCTCTACCAGACACTCATTGGTAGTTGGCCGTTTGATGATGCCAATCTGCCTGACTACCCCGGCCGAATCAGGCAGTACCTGGAGAAGGCCTGCCGCGAAGCGAAGCAGCACACCAGCTGGATCGACCGGAATGTCGCATGGGAGGACGCAGTCGCCACGTTTATCGATGCCATTCTGGCGTCGGGCAACCGGGCCTTCCTGGATGATTTCCGCTCGTTCCAGCGTCGGGTAGCCTGGTTCGGAGCGCTGAACTCGCTGTCTCAATTGGCGCTGAAGGCAACGGCGCCCGGTGTGGCCGATTTCTATCAGGGCAGCGAGCTGTGGGATCTGAGCCTGGTCGACCCGGATAACCGACGTCCCGTCGACTTCGACCACCGTATTGCCCTGCTCGATCGATTGCCATTCACAGACGTTTCGCGGTTGCTCGCGAACTGGCAGGACGGATCGATCAAGCTCTTCGTTACCCAACGGTTGGCGACGTTCCGCCGGCAGCGGCGAGACCTGTTCGATGGCGGGGTGTACATACCTCTGGAGGTTGTTGGACCGCGACGCGAGCACGTCGTGGCGTTCGCCCGTCGGGCGGATGACGCATGGTCTCTTACGATCGTCTCACGCCTGGTCGCGACGCTCTCCCGCACGGCGGGATTGGACGAGGCAGCGTTGCCGGTCGGCGCGGCCGCCTGGGGGAATACTCGCGTGTTGCTGCCGGACGATGCGCCGGCGCACTGGCGCGATGTGCTCACTGACGAGCGGCTCGTGGCGAACGATGTACTGCCGCTCGCCACGGTATTCCATCTGCTCCCGCTCGCGATCCTCGAGAGCGTGCCTCAGTGACGCGCCAGGCTACCCGCCCAGCCCGTTTGACAGGACTCGATCGATTCGGATCAGCAGCGTCTGTCGGGCCTGACCCAGGAACTGCGTGTGATCTGCCGGCGTTGTGCCGGGATTGTAACGGACCGCGAGCGACAGAATATCGTTCAGCGCTGCCTCCGGCTCGTCGATAATCTCGGCCACCACACCCCGGAGTGTGACGTACTTGTAGCCTTCTTCGATACAGATCGAGACGCGCGGGTCGCGCTGGATATTGCCGCGCTTGATTCGGTCCGCTGTGGTGTTCATCATGATCTGATCGCCGCGCACGTCGTACCACATCACTGTCTGCTGAGGGGTTCCATCGTGGCCGATCGTCGCCAGTACGCCGAAGCGGACTGCGCTGATGAACTCACGCTCCGCCGCGCTTAGTGTCCCATTGGTCGCCATCGTTATCCTTCTTCTACCTGTCCGTCGTGGTTACTCGTCCTCGACCCCCGGCGGGTGATGTCCCCGGCGCGGTGGGTGAGCGTGGCCGAAGGCCCCATGGTTATGCCAGACGGGCCGATTGTCGCTGGGGTCGCCTTTGAACAGGAACTTGGGCGAGTGGAAGACGCGTTGGGCCGGCTCCCCGCAGAACGGGCATGTCGTCGGCTCTCCCGCTTCGCTCACTGGCCGCTCCAGGTCGAACTCCTCGTCGCACGAGCCGCAGCGATATCCGTAGCGTCGCATGGCCGGTCCCCTCTCATCCACTGATGATCCTAACCGAAGTGCGGCTTCCCGGTTGGATCTCACAGATCGGCGCGGTATCATCTACGCTGGTATTGATACTGAGTCTCAATAGTTAGCAGCATCCAACGTGATAGAAATCCGAAAACAGATGATGGCCCGACGCGCTATCAGTGGCGCGCTGGCGTTCGTCATCTTGCTCAGCGCCTTCGCGCTTGTCTCCTGCGGCTCGCCGGATGCGGCCGGCGCGGATAGCTTGTCGGTCGTCGCCACCACCACGATTATCGCCGATATGGCTCGCAACGTTGGCGGCGATCGCGTGACGGTTCGCAGCCTCGTGCCGGCCAACGCAGACCCGCACTCGTTCGAGCCAACCCCACGGGAGATTGGCGCGGTCGCCCGGGCCGATGTCGTCCTCGAACATGGCATGGGTCTGGATGCCTGGGTTATCAATATGATCGACGTGTCGGGAACTGACGCGCATGTCGCGGTCGTCACCGATAGGGTGACGACGATCGAGGGCGAGCAGCATGAAGAAGATGCCAGCGGGCATAGCCACGAGGGCGAAGATCCACATGTCTGGTTCGATGTCGCCAATGCACAGGTGATGGTCGCGAACATCCGCGACGCGCTGATCGCCGCCGACCCGGGCTCGGCCGAGATCTATCGCGCAAATGCAACACGCTACCAGTCCGAGCTCGCGGATCTCGATCGCTGGATTCGAGAGCAGATCGCGACCATACCGGAGTCGCAACGAAAGCTGGTGACGAATCACGACGCCTTTGGCTATTACGTCCACACCTATGGCCTGACGCTGGTCGGGACGATTGTGCCCAGCCTCGATGCGCAGGCGCAGCCGTCGGCGCGTGAGACGGCCGCGCTCATCGACCTGATCAGGGCCGAGGGGGTGAGAGCGATTTTCACCGAGGCCGCGCTCAATCCGACGCTGGCCCGACGCATCGCCGAGGACGCCGGTGTCCAGATCGTCAGCAACCTGTACGGGGACTCGCTTGGCCCGGCCGGCAGCGGCGCTGATACCTACATCGGCATGATGCGCACCGACACCACCCGGATTGTCGAGGCGTTGCGATGACTCAACAGCCTCTCGTGGATCTCTCGCACATCTCGGTGGCCTACGGCGATCGAGTCGCGTTGGACGACGTGTCGCTTGCGTTGGGGTCTGGTGAGATCGTCGCCTTCGTTGGTCCGAATGGCGCTGGCAAGAGCACGATGCTGAAAACGATCGCCGGCCATGTCCGACCCGATCGCGGCTCGGTGGCATTCTCGCCGACGCTTGGCGCGAAGCCCCGACGGGAGATCGTCTACGTCCCTCAGCGTGACAAGCTGGACTGGACGCTACCGGCGAGCGTCCTCGACCTCGTCCTGATGGGCGCATACCGGGAAACGAGCCGCTGGCGGCCACTTCGCCGCGAGAGCACCGACGCCGCGCTGCGGGCGCTCGAAGTCGTCGGCATGAGCAAGCATGCCGGCACCCAGATCGGACGGCTTTCCGGCGGCCAGCAACAGCGTGTCATCCTGGCTCGCGCCCTGATACGTCCGGCGGCGATATATCTGCTCGACGAGCCGTTTACCGGTGTCGATGCCCCGACCGAGGCGTTGTTCGAGGAAGTGATCGTGTCGTTGCGAGATGAGGGGAAGTGCGTTGTCATGGCCACCCACAACCTGGACTGCGCGCGCGATATCAGCGACCGGGTCGTGATTCTCAGCCGGCGCATCGTTGCTGTTGGTCCGCCGGCCGAGGCGTTGACGCCACTGACAATCGCCGTCGCGTTCGGTGACATTTCGCGCTTGAACATCCACGGTGAGGACGCCCACGTTCATGAGTAGCCTCGGCATATACAACTGGCTCACCGAGCCGTGGCAGTTCGTCTTCATGCAACACGCGTTTGAGGCGATCATCATCGTTGGCCTGGTATGTGGGATCGTCGGCGCTTTCGTCGTGCTGCGTGGCATGGCATTCGTCGGCGACGCCTTTGCCCACGCCGTCTTCCCCGGCATCGTCATTGCTTTCCTGCTCGGCTCGAGCATCTTCATCGGCGCGCTCGTCGCCGCGGCAGTCGTCTCGCTGGGCATCGGCATCCTCAGCCAGTCCGAACGACTCCACGAGGACACTGCGATCGGCGTGATGTTTGCGGGCGCGTTCGCTCTTGGTATTGCGCTGATCAGCTCGACCAACTCCTATGCCCGTGACCTGACGTCGTTCTTGCTCGGCAACATCCTGGGAGTCAGTCGGAGTGACCTGTTGCTGACGGCGGCAATCGCTGTCGTCGTCCTCGGCGTGTTGGCCATCTTCCGCCGCGAAATGGTGCTGATCACATTCGACAGGACTCTCGCCACGTCGCTTGGCGTGCGCCTGTGGCGTTATGATCAGCTCTTCCTCATATTGCTTGCGTTGGCTATCGTGACCGCGCTGCAGACCGTCGGGAACATCCTTGTCCTGGCAATGCTGATCACGCCGGCCGCGACCGCGCGCCTCGTTGCCGACCGGCTGCCAGCGCTGCTGGCTCTTTCGGCCGGAATCGGTGTCCTGTCCGGAGTCAGCGGGCTGTATCTCTCCTATTACTGGAATGTTGCGTCAGGGGCTGCGGTCGTCCTCGTCGCAACCGCGATCTTCTTCATCGTCTGGTCGGCAGTTCAGGTGCGGCAACCAATTCTGCGATGGCGTCATTCCGCTGGCGCATCGGCGGTGACCGAAGAGCAGGCATCGCTCTCGCAGCCCTGACAACAACGGTTGGCATCGCGACGACATTCTCGGCAATAATCCGCGGCACGCGACTGTAAGCGGGCCGATCGACCGTGGGTATCGCATCATACCCATGGATCACGCGGCGTTTCGATTTCGCCGGCTACGCACGGCAGCTAGTGGGGTGATATGCGCGTCGTAGAAGCATCGGGAATTGACCTGTTCCGCGCGGCAGCCAGCAGTGACGGAGGGTTCATCGGCATTGCGCTCAAGGTTGTGGATTACGCATCCATCGTGATCGAGCTGCTGGCGGTCGTGATTATCGTCGTCGCGGTCGTCTACGGGACAGTCGTGTTCCTTTCAGCGCGGAACGCAAAAGCGCCGCGCAAGGAGGCCTACGACCAGTATCGCCATACCGTCGGCGACGGACTGTTGCTGGGCCTGGAGATACTGGTCGCCGGTGACGTGATCCGCACGGTCATCCTCGACCCGACGCTTGAAAGCGTTGCGGTTCTGGGCGCGCTCGTCGTGATCCGGACGTTCCTGACCTGGTCGCTCGTGGTCGAGATGGAGGGTCATTGGCCCTGGCGGTCGAAGCCGGAACAGGGTCACTAGTCGAGGACAACACGCCCGCCGGGCGCGAGTATGCGAACCTCCACGTCCGGTGCTGTCTCCCGGGCGCGCGCCGCGAACTGGTGCGGCGGATCCTCCAGAAACCGCCGGTCGCGGATGCCAGTGCCAAACGGGTGCAGCGTCCCCCAATGGATCGGGATCGCCAGTCGTGGCTGCAACAGGCCGGCGGCCAACGCCGCCCGCTCGGGGTTGAGGTGTCCCGGTCCAAGCGACCGCCCCCAACCCCAGACCGGGATGAGCGCCACGTCGATATCCGGGCCGAGCTCGGCCATCCCGTCGAACAGATCTGTGTCGCCCGCGAAGTAGGTCGTGTGACGGCCTTCGACGAGGTAGCCGATGGTTGCCGCGGTCGGGCCAAACGGGACGCGATGGCCCGAGTGGAAGGCTGGGACGGCAGTAACCGTCGCCACTTCCACCTGCCGGCTCGCGCCGACTGCCAACTCCTCGACCTGCCTGAACCCGTGTTTGCGGAGCCATGCCCCCGCGCCAACCGGAGCGAAGATCGGGATGTCGCGGCCAAGCTTCTTCAACGTCGGCAGGTCGCAATGGTCAAGGTGCAGGTGCGATAGCAGGATCACGTCCACCCGCGCCGGCCAGTCTTCGGGCAGCAGACGCACCCGGCGGCGGAGGTGCGCCGTCCGGCCCCGCAGCACCGGGTCGGTCAGAATCCAGGTTTCGCCTGTCCGGATCATGACCGTCGAATGTCCGATCCAGGTGATCTCAGTCGAATTCTCGTGTGTCATCGATTCCATTGTCTAATCGTACCGACTTCTGGACACCACGTGCCGACCGTGCAAGCAGCAGCCGTGTCCGCTACGATTGTGAGACTCCGGTAGGGTCGGGCGACAATAGTCATCTCTGGAGGGACATGCTGCGTATCGTCAGGTGGACGGCCGGCATCGTTGTCGTAGACGGTGTGATCCTGCTCCTGCTCGCCAGGTTGTTGCCAGGCTTCGATCTGAACGGGATCGCGTCCGCGGCCGGCATGGCGCTGGGAGGTATTGCCGTTGGCGTACTGCTGTGGCCGGCCATGTGCCGCGCCGCGGCGTGGTTGCCTGCGCTGCTGTTCCCGGTTCTCGCGCTGGTCGTCAGCGGCGCGATCGTCGTCGTCACGGCGGTGTTGCTGGATCTCGTGGCTCCCGGCGCCGTGACTGTTGCGAACGTCTGGACGGCGCTCGTGGTGGCGATCCTGCTCACGATCGTCAACACCGTCGTCATCGCGCTATTCGGGCTCGGCGATCAGCGCTTGTACGATCGCTACGTCACCAATCGGATCCGGCGGTCGGCCGGCGTCCACGAGCGGACGGATATTCCAGGCATCGTTTTCATTCAGCTGGACGGGCTGGCTGAGCCGATTCTCCTGCGCGCGATCGCGGAGGGTTACATGCCCACCGCGCAACGGTGGATCACGACAGGCTCGCACCAGCTGCGAGGGTGGGAGACCGACCTGTCGTCACAGACCGCGGCGAGCCAGGCCGGCATCTTGCTCGGGAGCAATGAGGGCATCCCGGCGTTCCGTTGGTGGGACAAGACTGCCAACACACTGGTGGTCTGCGACAAGTTGTCGTCTGCGCGGGCACTGGAGAGTCAACTCTCGACAAGCCAGGGCCTGCTGGTCGGTGGCGCCAGTCGGTGGAACGTCTTCTCCGGCGATGCAGCGGATACGTTCGGCACGTTCAGCAAGCTTGGCCAGGGGGTGACCGGCGGCCGGCGCAGCTACCTCGGCTTCCTTTCAAACCCGTACAGTCTGGCACGGACGTTCTCGCTGTTCGGCGCGGAGATCGTTCGCGAGCGGGTTGAGGCGTTGCGCCAGCGTGTGACCAATGTCCGGCCTCGCATCCATCGCGGGTTCCGCTACGCGCTCGTTCGCGCCGGAACAACCGTCCTGCTTCAGGAGTCTGCGGCATATATGCTGACCGACGACATGTACCGGGGTGTGCCGGTCATCTATAGCACGCTCTTCAGCTATGACAAGGTCGCTCATTACGCCGGCGCCGAGCGGCGGGACGCGCTGAAGGTGTTGCGAGGGGTCGACCGCGTGCTGGCGCACCTTGAGCGCGTCGCTGCCGATGCATCTCGCCCATATCGCATCGTCGTCCTGTCGGATCACGGTCACAGCCATGGCGCGCCATTCCGGCAGCGGTTCGGCAAGACCCTGGCGGAGCTGGTCGACGAGCTGTGCGATTCACAGCGCGGCGTGAGCGAGGTGGACAGCGGCGACGAGGTGCTTTCGGGTATCAACTCCGCTCTCGATGAAGTGATCCATCAAAAGGGCATTGCGACGCGGCTTGCGCGGAGGGCATTGCGCACCCGGATCATCGACGGACACGTCGTGCTTGGATCAGAGCACCGTGAGACGGACGATGCCGCGATCCAGGCGATGCACGAGCGCGACGCAATCGTCGTCGCCACCGGCAATCTCGGGCTCGTTTCGTTCCCGAGATTGAGCGGCCGGATCACGCTTGAGCAGATCAACGAGACGTATCCGAGGCTCGTTCCCGGTCTCGCCGGCCACGAAGGGATCTGCTGCGTGATGGCGCGGTCCGCGACCGACGGCGCGGTCGTTG
>CALMXF010000105.1 GCA_937870985.1 uncultured Chloroflexota bacterium | reverse complement strand
ATGCCGGCGGGATCACGCGGCAACGTTGAAGTGCTCGCGATAGACCGATTGACTCGCCAGCCCATCCTTGTTCGCGCGAAGATCGGTGGTGGGACAGTCATCCATGCAGTGCCCCACTGGTGGCAACAGTCCGTCCACTGCGGGACCGCGGTTGACCGCCGTCGCCTGGCCGACATTCCTGCATTCGCGGACCTCAGCGATTCGGTCGGCGATGTCAGGTTCGGGGAGCTGCAGGCGGCCCGATCGATGATGATGGGTCTGCTTCGCGCGCTGCGGCCACGGTTGAGATAGGCTGCCATGGGTCGGGAACAGGAAACGCGTCGCGTCGCGAGATTGCTTGAGATCATCTGGCTCATCCAGGCAGCGCCGCGCTACTGGACGCGACAGCGGCTGGCCGAACGTTTCGAGGTCTCGGTTCGATCGATTACCAGCGACATCCAGGTGATCCGACATCGACTCGCGTGGGACGTGCGGACTGAACGAGGCTCGGGATACCACTTTCACGGCCCCGTGCCGCGACTACCGTCTGTGAATTACTCCGTGCCCGAGGCACTCGCGCTGATCCTGGCCGCGCAAGCGGGCATGAACTATGGCGGGGTGCCTCAGGAGGAGCTTGGCTCCGCAATCCGACGCCTGACGTCGGTGTTTCCGGAGGATCTGCGTCGCTTCATCGAGCAGTCCGGTGTCACGCCAGCCTCACCTGCGGATGACCGCCGCACAGCGCTACTCAGCACGGCCGCCTCAGCGATCTCTCGTAGCCATTGCCTGGCGCTGACATACAGAGTCGCATCGCGCGGAGGCGAAGAGACAGAGCGAGTCATCGATCCGTTGGCGATTCTGCCCTATGACAAGTCGTGGCAACTCGTCGGCTATTGCCATCTCCGGCAGGCTGTCCGCGTCTTCAAGATCGACCGGATCAAGAAGCTCGATATTCTGCCCCAACGATTCAATCGACCCGCGGGTTTCGATCTCGGCCAATTCCTCGCATCCGGGTGGGGGATAATGCGCGGCCTCGACGCGCCGGTGGACGACGTCACTCTCCTGTTTCGCCCGCCCGCATCGGAGTGGGTTGCCGAGGGAGAATGGCACGAGGGGGAGATCATCGAACGACAGCCAGACGGTTCGATCATCTATCGCGCCTCGATCCAGGTGACACCGGAGTTTCAGCGCTGGGTGCTGCGCTATGGCAGGATGGTCGATATCATTGCCCCGAGCCATCTTCGGGACTGGCTCGTTGCCGAGGCGCGCGCGATCCTCGATCGCGCCGAGACTGCATAGCGCGCGCGGCACATCCGACGCGAAAGTCTCCCCATACCGCGACCGTGCAGCAGGTCGTGTACGACTGTTGAGAAGTGAGCCGCATATGGCGCCAAAGATGCACCCGTTTCCTAATCCGGTTGATTCCGCGCGTCAGGTCTTTCAGATCGTGCGCGAGATCTCGTTCGACGACCTCGAGATGGCGGCGCTCAGACACCCGCGAATCGCGGTTGTCTCCACGACTGCGCAGGATGCGCGTCAGGCAGCGCTCGATATTTTCGGCCCAGAGGCTCGCATGAGTGTCGTTGCCTGCGGCGAAGACGAGGCGCTGCCGGAGCATGCAGACCTGATACTCGTTGACGACGCCGCGTGGCGCGCGCGGACACAAGCTGATGCACGCATACTTGTGTTCTCTCGCGGCGAGCCGATCGAGCATCTCTGGCAGATGATCTTCGCGCGTGAGCCCGATATCGAGCTTGCTCTGGGCCGGCTCTATCCAGCGATACGAACGGCAGCCGCGCGCCATGTGGTGAACACGACGGCCCGGGTCAACGCTCAGTTCGCAGTGGTCTCAAATATCCCCGCGCTCGTCCCTGTCGTGGGCGGACTGCTTTCGGCTGGCGCGGACACCATTGTGCTGACGAAGAACCAGCTGATGATGATCTACAAGCTTGCTGCAATCTACGGTCGTGACACGGGCAATCGGACGGCGATCTACCGGGAGATGCTGCCCGTCGTCGGAGCCGGCCTGTTCTGGAGGACGGTTGCGCGGGATCTTGCCGCGATGGTGCCGTTTGCGGCCGGCGCGGTCCCCAAGGTCACGATCGCCTTTACCGGGACGTACATCGCCGGGATGGCTGCCCAAGTCTACTACGACGAGGGCCGGCGTCCGGCCAGGCGGCAGATTGAGGGATTCCGGAATTGGGCAGTTCGCGAGCTGAACCGGTCTCCCGAGTGGCTTCGGTCGGTTCCATTGCCGGGAAATGTCCGGCGACGATGGCAGGACAGCGTTGTGATTGACGTTGCCTACACGACGGATGCCTCGAACGAAATGCCGTAGTTTCCTAACTTCTCCGACAGCTGGTCGAGCTCCAACCCAAGCAGGCCGGCGGCGGCTACTCGATCACCCGCGGATCGCCGCAATGCTTCGTGAATCATCTGCCGTTCGACCTCCTGGAGGACCTCACGCATCGGAGTATGGTTGCGGACACTGCTGGCAATGTCGATGAAATGTCCCTGGTCGGCAGATGAAAACGTAATCAGATCTTCGGTGATGACACCGCCCTGAGCCATGATAGTCGCGCGTTCCATCGTGTTCTCGAGCTCTCGCACGTTGCCAGGCCAGTCGTGGTCGACCAGCATTCGCATCGCGCCGGCGGAGATCTGGGTCGGCGCGGATGAGGCGTTGATGCGATGTTTGTGGAGAAAGTGCTCGACCAGAAGCGGGATATCATCTCGCCGCTCGCGCAGCGGTGGCAGATAGATCTCGATGACATTCAGCCGGAAATAGAGATCCTCACGAAATGAGCCATCGCGAACCTCCTGCGGGAGATTCTTGTTCGTGGCGGTAATGACCCGGACGTCGACCTTTACCGAGACGGTGCCACCAACTCGCTCGAATTCACGTTCCTGGAGGACTCGAAGGAGCTTCTTCTGCGTTGCGAACGTCATCTCGCCAATCTCATCAAGGAAGATGGTGCCGCGGTTTGCGCGCTCGAAGTGCCCTTTCTTCTGGGCGATCGCGCCGGTAAAGGCGCCCTTTTCATGCCCAAACAGCTCACTCTCGAGCAGTGTTTCTGGAAGCGCGGCGCAGTTCACTTTGATCAACGGTCCGTGGGCGTACCCGGAATTGCGGTGGATGGTCGTGGCGACCAACTCCTTGCCGGTGCCAGTTTCGCCGGTGATCAGGACGGTTGCTTCGGTTCTTGCGACTCGGCCGATGTCCTTGAATACATCCTGCATCGCCGGACTATTGCCGATGATGTACTCGTTCGGGTCGCCATCGGCGAGATGCCGTAGCTTCTGCACCTCATTGGCGAGCGCCTGTCGCTCGAAGAACCGTCCGGCGCGGAGCAGCACATCCTCCAGGTCGAACGGCTTCGTTACATAATCGTAAGCGCCGTACTGAATCGCGTCGATCGCGATGGATGCTGATCCATAGGCTGTCATGACGATAACCGGGAGGGGCCGATCGCCTTTTTCACTGAGAGTCCGCAACACGTCGATACCGGAGACATCCGGCATCCGAACGTCCATCATCACGAGATCTGGCGGGGCGACTGATCTGAGCGCGGCGATGACTGCAGCGCCGTTGGTGGCTTGATCGACCTCGTAACCCTCATCCTCGAATAGCTCAAGGAGCAGGGAGCGGATCCCGGAGTCATCGTCGGCTACCAGGATGCGAGCCATGCGATTTCAGTCCTCCTCGGATCCGACGTGAACATCGGACGTCGCCGACTTCGCGTCGACTTGTGTGGATCGCGCGCCAGGCATCAGTATAAGTGAGAAGCTCCTCGCCGAACCCAGCGACAACCAGGAACGCCGAGTATGCCGATACATGGTGGGCCAACAGTATACTCCGACGGCTGATCGATCGACCGCCCGGTTGTGCGTGGATTCGGAGCGTTGTGATGGCTGACTTGCCCGAGCGGGCGGTTCTGATTGGGCCAAGCGGTAGTGGAAAGTCGACGATCGCGAAGGCGCTGGGCAAACGGTGGGGTCGTCCCGTCATTGACACCGATGAGGAGATAACCGCAAAAATCGGGATGCCCATCCACGAGTTCTTTGCTCGATTCGGCGAGCCAGCGTTCCGCGCTATCGAGCGCGAAGTGGTGGACGCAGCATGCCGGCGTGGCCCAGCCGTGATCGCGACGGGAGGTGGCGCTGTCCTCTCCGAGGCGAATTGGGCATCCTGGCGTCCGGGTAGTGTTGTGATCGGGCTCACGGCGCAGCCGGCCGCTTTGGCCGCGCGCGTGATAGCCCAGTCGGCGGCTGAAGGGCGTGGCGCGGAGCGTCCGTTGCTCGCGGGCGACGCGGAGTCGCGTATCCACGAGTTGATGGAGCGCCGGAGGGCGTTGTACGCGCGGGCCGATGTCACGATCGATACCACCGGGCTTGACTCGACTGCGGCAATCGACGCCGTCGATCATGCAGTCGGCGCAATCGTGACTGCCGGGGGAGTGCCACGTGTCTCGCTGCTAACCCCATCGGGGCGATCTGATATTTTCGTGTCCCGTGGCGCAAGCAGTATGCTCGCGCAGACGATAGCTAGCCGCTGGCCACGCGCCCGCCGTGTGTGGCTGATTAGCGACGAGAATGTCGCCGCCTGCTGGTCCGAGCAAGTCGCATCTGTGCTGAACGGCGCGGGGCTCCCTGCCGAGACGCTGGTTGTCCCCGCCGGGGAGTCCAGCAAACGGATGACGGAAGTCGAGCGACTATGCGGCGAGATGACGAGTCGCGGCGTCACACGCCGCGATGTCGTGCTGGCGCTGGGCGGAGGTGTTGTCGGAGACCTCGTCGGGTTTGTTGCCAGTGTCTGCCTTCGTGGGCTCCCATTGGTTCAGATGCCGACATCGCTGCTGGCGATGGTCGATTCGAGTGTCGGGGGAAAGACAGGCGTCAACCTGCCGGCCGGCAAGAACCTCGCAGGCGCGTTCTACCAGCCGGGCGCGGTTCTGATTGATCCGCTGTTCCTGTCGTCGCTGCCCGAATCGGAATATCGCTCCGGCATGGCTGAGGTCATCAAGCATGCGTTGATCCAGCCGAGTACCCCGCCAGGCGGGTTCGATTTGCTCGAGACGCTCGAGACGAACGCGCTCGACCCGTTGCCCGACAACCAGATCGTCGACGTTCTGGCACGCAATGTCGCAATCAAGGCGTCGGTTGTGCAGGAGGACGAGCGCGAGGCGGGGCTGCGGATGATCCTGAACTTCGGCCATACGGCAGGCCACGCGATCGAGGCTGAAGGATATCGCTATCGTCATGGCGAGGCGGTCGGACTTGGCCTGCTGACGGTGTATGGCATCGCCGAACGGCTGGGCCGAATAGACGCGAGCGCCGTCGATCGAGCTCGATTGCTTCTCGAGCGCGCGGGCCTGCCGATCGTGCTCGATGTTGATATCGACCAGGTGATCTCGAACCTGTCGCGTGACAAGAAAAACGTCGACGGCGCGCTGCACTGGGTATTGCCGAAGTCAGAGGGTGGCGTCGCAATCGAGACGGGCGTGTCCATTGACGTTGTTCGTGGTTCATTGGCTCAGCTTTCACGGGCCAGGAACCAGCGTGTGCTATAGTCCGGAGGTTACGCCACCCGAAGAGACGGGCGGTGTTGTCATGCATTGAACACCGGAGACATGCCCCTTGACCGTCCTGCTCTCAGGTTCCCTCGCCTACGATCACATTATGGTCTTCCCCGGCCACTTCGAGGACCACATCCTGCCCGACAAGATCCATGTGCTGAACGTGTCGTTCCTTGTTGACTCGCTGGACCGGCAACGTGGGGGGGTCGCAGGGAACATCGGCTATAGCCTCGCGCTACTCGGCGCTCCGTGCCGGATTGTCGCGACTGTCGGGACTGACTTCGACGAGTATCGGGCCGAGCTGGAGCGGCTTGGTGTAGATACATCAGGCATCCACCTGATCGATCATGAACGCACTGCCAGCGCGTTCATCACGACCGACCGCGCGGACAACCAGATTACCGGCTTCTACCCCGGCGCGATGATGAAGGCGCGTGAGGTCTCAATAACCGAGCATCTCGACGAGGTCGGGCTGGGAGTAATCTCGCCGACGGACCCGGAGGCGATGATTCGCCATATTCGGGAGCTCGTGGCCGCTGGCATCCCGTTCGTCTTCGACCCTGGCCAGCAAATCATCGCACTGTCGGGGTCAGCACTCAGCGAAGGCATCGCCGGAGCGCGGATGCTGATCGGCAACGACTATGAGTTTGCGATGATCAGCGAGAAAACAGGCAAGTCGCGCGACGAGCTGATCCGCGCATGCGAGACAGTCGTGGTCACCTACGGGGAGCTCGGATCGACCATCTATGACGGTCACGGGAAGTCTGAGTACCGGATTCCCGCTGCTCGCGCGCGGAAGGTTGTGGATCCGACCGGCGCTGGTGATGGGTATCGTGCTGGCCTGATCCGCGGCATGCTGGCCGGGTTGTCGTGGGACATCGCCGGGCGGATCGGTTCGCAGGCGGCGACGCTCGTCGTCGAAGTGAAGGGCACCCAGAGCCACCACTACAGTATGGATGCCTTCGTCGAACGATTTTCTGAGTCGTTTCCAGAACATGGGAATGTGGTCAAGTCACTGCCGGGTCGTCCGGCGCTGGCCGGTCGAAAAGGAGAGAAGTAACGCATGGTCGACACCAGTCAGATGAAATACGACATCTTCGATCGAGGGTTGGCTGACGACGGCCATCGTCGGATCGCATGGGCCGCCCGCGAAATGCCTGTGCTCGCTTTGATCCGCGAACGTTTCGAGCGCGAGAAGCCGCTGGCCGGAGTTCGCATCGTTGCGTGTGTCCACGTCACGACCGAAAGCGCCAACCTCGCATTGGCGCTTCGGGCAGGCGGGGCCGACGCGGTTGTCTGCGCCAGTAACCCACTCTCCACCCAGAACGACGTTGCCGCCGCGCTGGTGGATGACGGCATCCCCGTGTTCGCCATCAAAGGCGAGGACGCTGACACGTACTATCGGCATGTCAACGCGGCGATCGACCATCGGCCGCACATCATCATTGATGACGGCGCCGATGTGGTCAGCACGGTTCACCGATTGCGCCGCGAGGCACTCGAGGGCATGATCGGCGCGACCGAGGAGACAACGACGGGCGTTGTCCGCATGCGGGCGATGGAGACCGACGGTGTGCTGGAATTCCCCGTCATCGCCGTTAACGATGCCGACACGAAGCATTTCTTCGACAACCGATACGGCACCGGTCAATCCACCCTTGACGGCATTCTGCGAGCGACGAATATCCTTCTGGCAGGGAAGGTCGTTGTCGTGGCCGGCTATGGCTGGTGCGGCAAGGGGATCGCGATGCGAGCCAAGGGTATGGGCTCGCGGGTGATCGTGACCGAGATCAACCCGACCAGAGCGCTCGAGGCGGCGATGGATGGATTCGCGGTCACGACAATGTCGCGCGCAGCGACGATCGGCGACATCTTCATCACCGCGACCGGCAACATCAATGTCATCGATCGCGACGACTTCGAGAACATGCGTGATGGCGCGATTATCAGCAACGCCGGGCATTTCAACTCCGAGATCAATATGTCGGCGCTGGAGGAGATGTCAGGCGAAGGCCGACGGATGCTCCGCCCATTCGTCGAGGAATACCAGATCGCCGCGGATAAGCACGTGATTGTGCTCGGTGATGGCCGGCTGATCAATCTGGCGGCGGCCGAGGGTCATCCCGCCAGCGTCATGGACATGTCGTTCGCGAATCAGGCGTTGGCGTGCTCGTATCTCGTCGCCCATGGCAGCGAGCTGGAAAAGCGCGTCTATGTCGTGCCGGCCGAGATCGACCAGCAGATCGCGCGCCTGAAGTTGCGGGCGATGGGCATCGAGGTCGACGAGCTTACCGAGGAGCAGATCGCCTACCTGAGCTCGTGGGAACACGGGACCTGAGGCATCGCCCGACCCCATCGCTGTTTACGCTGACTACGGGCTGGTAACTGGAGGAGAACTGTCACAATGCCGACATCGTTCATGCGATCGCCCCAGGTGTTCTTCACATCGGAGTCGGTAACTGAGGGGCACCCGGATAAGCTCTGTGACCAGATTTCCGACGCAATCCTCGACGAGATTCTCGCGAAGGATAACCGTGCGCGTGTCGCGTGCGAAACGGCCACGACAACCGGTCTGGTGCTGGTGTTCGGCGAGATCACGACGAAGACCTACGTCGACATTCCGAAGATCGTCCGTGAAGTCGTGAAGGATATCGGCTACACAAGCGACTCCTACGGTTTCGACGCGAATACGTGCGGGGTCATGACCTCGATTTCGGAACAGTCCACCGACATCCAGGGTGCGGTCGACGATTCGCTGGAGACGCGATCCGGCGAACAACAGGACACGCGCGACCGGGTCGGCGCGGGCGACCAGGGAATGATGATCGGCTTCGCTTGCGACGAGACCCCGGAGCTGATGCCGCTTCCGATCTCGCTCGCTCATCATCTGACTCGTCGTCTCGCGGGCGCGCGGCGCGACGGCTCATTGCCTTTCCTTCGACCGGACGGCAAGAGCCAGGTCACGATCGAATATGAGCACGGTATTGCCAAGCGCGTCGACACGGTTCTGATCTCGACACAGCACGATAAGGACGTCACTGAGCGCGATGTCCGGGACGGAGTGATCGAGGAAGTCATCCACCATGTCATCCCTGCAGAGATGCTCGACGCGAAGACAAAGATCCTCGTGAATCCGAGCGGTCGCTTCGTCATCGGTGGCCCAATGGGGGATGCCGGCCTGACGGGGCGCAAGATCATCGTCGATACCTACGGGGGGATGGCCCGCCACGGTGGCGGCGCTTTCTCTGGCAAAGATCCGACGAAGGTCGACCGCTCGGGCGCCTATGCCGCGCGTTACGTGGCGAAGAACATCGTTGCGGCCGGCCTGGCGCAACGGTGCGAATTGCAGATCTCCTACGCTATTGGCGTGGCTCACCCGCTGTCGTATCACATCGAGACGTTCGGGACCGGAGTCATCTCTGATGAGCGGTTGGGTGCGCTGGTCATGGATATGTTCGACTTGCGCCCACTGGCGATTATCGAAGACCTCGACCTGATGCGCCCGATCTATCGCCAGGTCGCCGCCTACGGGCACTTCGGCCGGCCGGACCTTGACCTGCCCTGGGAGCGCACTGATCTTGCGGAGGCGTTGCGCGAGGCGGCTGGGCCGCTGGCGACGCGCGTCTCCTGAGCGCTTGATCGAGCGCAGTGACGACGGCGGTTATCACCGGCGCGTCGGGCTTCGTAGGGCGCCATCTGGTTCACGAGCTCGAGCAAGAGACCGACTGGCGGGTTGTTGGCCTGGCCAGGCACGCGTCGGTGCTTGGCGCCCGCACCCATGTCCTTGCCTGTGACCTGCTCGACGAGGCGCTCGTGCGCCGGACTATCGAGCACGTCGCGCCGGACGTTATCTTTCACCTGGCGAGCCACAGCTACGTTCCGCAGTCAGTAGCCGCGCCGGCAGAGACGCTGACGAACAATCTCGTCGGCCAGCTCAATGTGCTCGAAGCAGTCCGCTCTGCTGGTTTGAGCGCCGGGATCGTCGCTATCTGCTCGGCGGAAGAATACGGGTTCGTCGGGCCGGACGAGACGCCGATCACCGAATCCCAGCCATTTCGCCCCGGCAATCCCTATGCGGTGTCGAAGATCGCTCAGGACATGCTCGCCTATCAGTACGCGCTTTCATACGGGATGCCAGTCGTCCGGATGCGTCCGTTCAGCCATATCGGTCCCGGACAGAGCGACCGATTCGTGCTTTCGAGCTTCGCTCGCCAGATCGTGGACGCGGAGATGGGTCGGATCGAACCAGTGATCCTGGTCGGGAACCTGGACGCGGTTCGTGATTTCCTGGACGTGCGCGATGTCGTGCGCGCTTATCGGCTTGTGGCGGCCGACATCGTCCCCGGCGAGGTGTTCAATCTCGCCAGTGGCGTCGGACGCCGAATCGGCGACCTGCTCGACCTGCTCATCACGCTCTCCCGAGCGCCATTGGAGATTCGCCAGGATCCCGCCAGGCTACGGCCATCGGACGTGCCGGTGCTGATCGGTGATGCTTCCAGGTTTCGCTCGCGTGTGGGGTGGGAGCCCCGGGTGCCGATCGAGACGACGCTGACCGATATCCTCGACGATTGGCGTGTCCGGCTCGCGACGAGTAGCCGATAGGCGCTTCCTCCCTGCGTCAGTTCAGTGCCAGGGGATTGCGCCGATGATGATGTCGGCCAGCGCGTCGAGCATTGCGTGCCCTTCTTCAGCCGTTGCGCGAGCCGGATCGCCGAAGTAGCCGAGGTCGGCTCCGGCATCGGCGAATGTGCGCGCGCCAGCGCGGAGCCGGGCGACGAATTTCACGCCGACGCCGAGGCGGCACTGATTCAGGATGTGAGCGAGGTCCGGAGCATTGTGACGCTGATGCATGGGCAACGGCGCAGCCTCGACGCCTTATGCACACCTCTGTTCGACTATAATGGACAGTTGTACGGGCGGTTGATCGTGCTGCGCGACATCACGG
>CALMXF010000104.1 GCA_937870985.1 uncultured Chloroflexota bacterium | reverse complement strand
GCGCGGCACGCCGAGCCTTTCATAAACGGAAAGGATCTCTCCCAGCTCGCCGCGTGTTGCGCAGACGAGCACAACCCGGTGGCCGGCGGCGGCGTGGCGAGCCAGCGCCCCGCCGCAGCCGAATGCTTCGTCGTCGGGGTGGGCGAAGATCGCCAGCAACGTCGGCCTGCTATCCGTCTCGGTCATCGTGCCTGCCCTTCATTGCGTAATCAGCTTGACTGCGCCGAGAGCGCATCTCGAGCGCGAACGACGGAATCCTGATCGGTTCCGGTGATCAGGGTAACCGATGCTCCCGCCCGAATAACGGCGCTGTGCCGTCCCTGGCTGTCGCTGATGATCTGGCCGGCCGGGTCGGCCGTGCGGAACGTCTGGCCGAGGGCGGTAACGAACTCGCTGGCGTCCGCTTCGGTATCCCATTCGACCGTAACGACCATGAGCGAATCTCCGGCGGCCGGCCCGCTATAGAGGCTGTATTGGCCGCCACCCCAGCCAGCTGCGGCACTGTCCGCATTCTGTGCCCCGTTTTCGCGGAGGAGGATTCGCAGGTCGAACTCGCCGATCGAGTCAGTGCGCGCCATCCGCCACCCACTGCCGAGGGCTCGTTCGAGGTCAGGGACCACGACGGGCAATGGATCGTCACGCTCGACCAGATACTTCTCGGGATGAAGAATCTGCTCGGTCGAGATGGGTGGATCGGCGAGCGCCGCAGTCTGTCCCTCGACACCGCGCAGCTGGAACAGTTGGGTGGCGAACGTGACTCCCTCGATATAGGGAAAATAGAGGGAGTCGCGGATGTAGGCCGGAGCGCGGTCGAGGACATCGGATGAAGAGTCATTGCTCTCGGTGGTCAGATCCATCAGCTGGGAACGGCTGAAATACTGGAGCACATACCGGGTTGCGGTAACCTCGGCGTCCCCTTCGATCAGCGCGCTATGGGCCAGTGACCGATCCCCGTCGATGTCGTCGCTGCGAACTGACAGCAGATCCGAGTGCTGATCCTGCAACGCATGAACCATCTCGTGGGCGACGGTCATCTCGCCCAGCGGCGAGAGCGTCGGATTATCGTTGACGACGTACAGCTCCTTGGTCTCGGGGTCGTAATAGCCGAGGACGCGCTCAGTCAGCAAGTCGATGTAGAGGTTGAACAAATCCAGGTCACGGTCGTCGGTCAGCCGTAGCAGCCAGAGGGCGTTGGCATCCTCGCGCGCCTTCTCCTCGCTGTACTCGTCGGTCTGGAGCCGCACGAGATTGTCGTGAAGCTCCTGCCGGGAGATCAGCCTCGGCTCGATCGGCATCGTTGGCGTCAGCCCGCGCAAGTCGACGACACGCCGCTCGATCTCGGCGAACTGCTCCTGCAACCCCTCCGGCGACGCAGCCGGCGTGGCGGAAGGCTCGGTTGGTGTCGCTGTCGGACTGGCCGCCGTCTCCGTGGTGGCTGTCGCGATCGCCGCTGTGGCTGTCGGCGCAACTGCTTCAACCGTCGCGACGCTGGCGGCGGTTGGCGATGTGCTGCTCGTGCCACCGAAGCCGGCGCAGCCGGCCAGCAACAGCAGGCAGAGCAGGACAGCATAGAGTGGGCGAGCGTTCATCCGAGCGGCTCCGTTCGTCGCGTGGTCCACATGGCGACCACGTGCCGCCCGCCGGAAAGGATACGTGGAGCCCGGGCCGGAGCTCAGCGGCCGGTGGCGACCCGGCCGTAGCCGGCAAGATGGGCGCGCCAGAAGGGTGTGTCGAGGGGGAAGGCCGCCAGCGGAGGGAAATCCGTGCCTGACCGCGCCCTTCGCATTTCCAGAGATGCCCCTCACCCCGGCCCCCGGAGATGCCCCTCACCCTAGCCCTCTCCCCGCAAGGACGGGGAGA
>CALMXF010000103.1 GCA_937870985.1 uncultured Chloroflexota bacterium | reverse complement strand
TAAGGTCGCCGCCGTCGAGGAGCTGATAGAACGCCACGGCAAGGTCGCCATGGTCGGCGATGGCGTCAACGATGCCCCGGCGCTGGCTCGCGCGACGGTCGGCATCGCGATGGGCGCGGCCGGCACGGACACCGCGCTGGAAACCGCCGACATCGCTCTGATGGGTGACGACCTCGGCAAGCTCGCCTTCACCATCCGCCTCTCGCGCTCCGCGAAGCGGGTGATCGCCCAGAACATCAGCTTCTCGCTGGTGATCAAGGTTGTGTTCCTGCTGCTGGCGGTCGGCGGGGCGGCGACACTCTGGGAAGCAGTGTTCGCCGACGTCGGCGCGTCGCTGATCGTCACCCTCAACGGCATGCGCCTCCTGCGTATGCGCGACGTCTAGGCTCCCACGCGGCCGGCACATCGTCACGGCGTGCCGGCCGCGCCAACACCCCGCCAGCACGCCCCTCTTCCTGGCTGTGGTATCTCGGTTGACACGGAATTGGCGCGCTGTGTTGGCGCTCCATGTTGCGGTTGTCATCCCTCCGGCTCGATGATCGATACGACGGATCGCAGCACGGTCGGAGGGGAGCAGCCAGATGTCCGCCCAGGACGCGCGAGGTCACGAGCCGGTCAGCATCACTGTCCCGACATTCGATCCCTACGCGCCAGCCGAGATGGCCCGTCGCGTCGAGCTTGCCGGGGTTACCAAAGCCGGGCTGGATGTGCTCAGCCTGCTGACGCTGGCAGTGCTAGCCGGCGCGTTCATCGCGCTCGGCGCGCAACTGGCGACGGTCGTCGGGGTGGATTCGACGCTCGGCTTCGGCCCGACGCGTCTGCTGGTCGGAGTCGCCTTCTCGCTGGGCCTGATCCTGGTCGTCATCGCCGGGGCGGAGCTGTTCACTGGCAATACGTTGATCGTGATGGCCTGGCTGGGCCGGCAGGTCAGCGCGCGCAGGCTGCTGCGCAACTGGAGCCTCGCCTATCTCGGCAACTTCATCGGCGCGCTCGGCACTGTCGCGCTCGTCTATCTCGCCGGCCAGTGGGCGCTGGGTGGAAACAAGGTCGGCGCGGCGGCCCTCTCCACCGCTAATGCCAAAGTCCAGCTATCGTTTGGCGAGGCGATCGCCCGCGGCATCCTCTGCAACACGCTGGTCAACCTGGCTGTCTGGCTTTGCTTCAGCGCCCGCAGCAACGTCGACAAGGTCGTCGCGATCGTCCCCGCAATTGCCGGGTTCGTTGCGTCCGGCTTCGAGCACAGCGTCGCCAACATGTACTTTGTCCCGCTCGGTATCCTGCTGCGCGATCGTCCGGCTGTCGTCGAGGCGGCCGGCCTTCAACCAGACGCCCTCTCCAATCTGACCTGGAGCGGCTTCCTCTGGAACAACCTGCTCCCGGTCACGATCGGCAACATCATCGGAGGCGGCTTGCTCGTCGCGGCGGTCTACTGGCTCGTCTATCTGCGGCCGAAGGGGTGGGGGGGTGAGGGATGAGGGACGGGGGACGCACCGTCTGGCGGCTACACGGCCGGTGATGTGCCAGTTGCTCGGTTCACGTTGTCCCGCCGGTTATCTCCCGTCCCCCGTCCCTGATGATCCTACGATCCGACCGTCGCGGGTTCGCGGTAGGCGGAGGGCCGACGGTTGGCCAGCGACGGGAGTTGGGCGCGGATCTTCCGCAGCGCGTCGAAGTCGAGGTCGGCGACGATGACCCCCTCGCCGTTCGGCGCGTCGGCGACGACCGTGCCCCACGGATCGATGATGACGCTGTGGCCGTAGCACTGCGCGTTTAGCTCGTGCGCGCCGAACTGCCCCGGCGCAAGCACCCAGGTCTGGTTCTCGATCGCCCGTGCCCGGAGCAGGACGTGCCAGTGATCCTTGCCGGTGAACATCGTGAACGCCGCCGGGACCAGCAGTACCTCCGCGCCGGCCAGCGCCAGTTGGCGATAGAGCTCCGGGAAGCGCAGGTCGTAGCAGATCGACAGCCCGACTGTGTGGCCATCGATATCGACCGTCACCACCTCGTCGCCCGGCAGGATCGTCGACGACTCGTTGGCAGTGACATTGCCGGTCAGGTCGATGTCGAACAGGTGGATCTTCCGATAGGTCGCGATGATCTCGCCGCTCGGGTCGAAGACCACCGACGTGTTGTAGTACATCCCCGGCGTGTCGGAGCGTTCATGGATTGAGCCGCCGTGCAGCCAGATGCCGTGCTGGCGCGCCTTCGCCGCGAAGCGTTCGGTCGTCGGGCCAGGGATCGGCTCGGCGACCTCTTCGTGCTGCTCGCGCGGCCCGAGGAAGCTGACGTACTCCGGCAGGACGACGAGCCGCGCTCCTCGCGCCGCCGCCTCGTCGATCAGCTCCTCCGCCCGCCGCAGATTTGCCTCCTTGTCGGACTGGGTGTTCATCTGCGCCAACCCGACCCGCATCGTGTCGCCCATGTTGTTTCTGCCTCCTGGTTGCGCTGCTCGTCAGACTCGACCAGTGTAGCGGACTCGCATACCCTATGTGGGCGCGTATGCCGCCAGACCGGAATGGAGGAGCGAGCGATGATCGTTATCAACGAGCGCATCGAGCCGGACGTGCCGGCCGAGCTGCTGGATCGCCTGCGCGAGATCCCGCCAGCCACGATCGGCCACGTCCTGCATTTCGGCTTCATGGACCCGGCGCTGCGGCCGACCGGCCGGCGCGGGTTCATTGTCTGCGGGCCGGCGTTCACCGTCAGGGCAATGGCAATCGACAGCTCGGTCGTCCATAAGGCGATCGACATGGCCCGGCCGGGCGACGTGCTGGTTATCGACCGCAACGGCGACGAGAAGCACGCGTGCTGGGGCGAGATGACCTCGCTGGCTGCCCACGTCAAGGGGCTGGCCGCGACGGTCGTCGATGGTCCGCTCACCGATATCGTCGAGATCGAGGATCTTGGCTACCTCGTCTTCAGTCGCGGTGTCTCGCCAATCACAACACGCGGGCTGGCCCAGACCGGCGAGATCAACACCATCGTCCAGTGCGGTGGCGTCAGCGTCTCCCCCGGCGACATCATCCTGGCTGACGACAACGGCGTCCTCGTCATCAAGCCGGAGCAGATCGCGATGCTCGTCGAGCACTGCGAGCCGCTGGCCCGAGCCGAGCCAGAGAAGCGTCGTCGCCTGCGCGCGGGCGAGCCGCTGGTCGAAATCTCCGGCGCCAACCGCAAGATCGCCGCGACACTGGCGGCCCAACGCGGGCATTGATTGATAGAGGAAGGCAGCGAGGCACATGTACATGCTCGAGCATCCCTGGCCGGCGTTCGATGAGATCCGCGAGAAGACCGACCTGATCATCGTCCCGAGTGGCGCGGTCGAGGTGTATGGGACGCACCTGCCGGTCGGGACGGACACGATCGTCGCGACCCATATCGCGCGGCTGGTTGGCGAGCGGCTGGGCGCGCCGGTGCTGCCCGCGCTGCCGGTCGGCTTCTCTCGCTCGCTG
>CALMXF010000102.1 GCA_937870985.1 uncultured Chloroflexota bacterium | reverse complement strand
TACGTGCGGCTTCGTCCGCTCAAACTTCTGCTTCGCCACTGTCCCTCGTACCTCCCGGTCCTACATCCAGTGCCCACGAACCGCTCGTGAGCCTGCATCGTTCGATCCGCGACTTATGCGCGCTGGTTCTTCGCGATGAGCTCCTTGGCCAGAGAATCTGGCAATGGCTCGTAGTGGTCGAACTCCATGGAGGAGGTCGCCCGACCCTGAGTCATCGACCGGAGCTCGGTCGTGTACCCGAACATGTTGGCCAGCGGCACGAAGGCCCGGACGACCTGGGAACCGCTGTGCATTTCCATCCCGTCGACGCGGCCGCGCCGCGCGTTGAGGTTGCCGATGACATCACCCATGAACTCCTCGGGCGTTGTCACTTCGACCTTCATGATCGGCTCGAGCACGACCGGGCCGGCGCGTCGAACGCCATCCTTGACGGCCATCGAGCCAGCGATCTTGAACGCCATTTCTGAGGAGTCAACGGGGTGGAACGAGCCATCAACGAGCGCCACCTTGACATCGACGATGGGGTATCCCGCTTCGCCGCCTGTTGCCAGCGCCTCCCTGACACCTGCCTGAACCGCAGGGATGTATTCCCGCGGCACGGCTCCGCCAACGATCTTGTCCTCGAAGACGAAGCCTTCGCCGGGTGGGAGCGGCGCAACCTCCAGCCAGACGTGTCCGAACTGGCCGCGACCGCCTGTCTGGCGAATGAATCGACCCTCCACCCGCGCTGACTTGGTGATGGTCTCGCGATAGGCGACCTGCGGCTTGCCGACGTTGCCGGTCACCTTGAACTCGCGAAGAAGCCGATCGACGATAACTTCGAGGTGGAGCTCGCCCATGCCCATAATGATGGTCTGGCCAGTCTCCTCGTCTGTCCGCAGACGGAACGTCGGGTCTTCCTCGGCAAGCCGGGCAAGAGCCATCCCCATCTTGTCCTGGTCAGCGCGCGTCTTCGGCTCGATTGCGACTTCGATTACTGGCTCAGGGAAGCTGATCGATTCGAGCACGATCGGCTTGTCAGGGTCACAAAGGGTGTCGCCAGTGAAGGTGGTCTTCAGACCGATGATCGCGCAGATATCGCCCGCGCTAACGGACTCGATCTCCTCGCGGTGGTTGGCGTGCATCTGCAACAACCGCCCCACGCGCTCGCGGTCGCCCTTGGTCGAGTTGTAGGCATACGAGCCCGACTGCATCGTGCCGGAGTAGACGCGGATGAATGTGAGCCGGCCGACATGCGGATCCGCCGCGACCTTGAACGCCAACGCCGAAAACGGCGCGGACGCGTCGGTGTCGCGCGTTTCTTCCTCGCCGGTGCGAGGATTCGTGCCATCTACGGGAGGGATATCCAGCGGCGACGGCAGGAAGTCAACGATAGCGTCGAGCATGAGCTGAACGCCTTTGTTCTTCAGCGCCGTGCCGTTGAGGATCGGGACGAGCTCGGAGCGGATCGTCGCCTGCCGTAGCGCGGCAACCCACTCATGGATCTCAATGTCCTCTTCCTCGAGGTACCGCATCATCAGATCTTCGTCAGACTCGGCGATGGTCTCGAGCAGCTCGTTGCGGCGCAACTCCGCTTCGGCCAGCAGATCGGCCGGCACGTCGGTCTCTTCGACGTTCTGGCCCATGTCGTCGCGATAGTAGAACGCACGCATCCGGAGCACGTCGATGAGACCCTGGTAGGCCGACTCGCTGCCGATCGGAATCTGCAGAACGGCCGGGCGCGCCTTGAGACGATCCTTGATCATCTCGATCGTTCGCCAGTAGTCCGCGCCGGTCCGATCCATCTTGTTGATGAAGCAAACACGCGGCACGTTGTACTTGTCAGCCTGGCGCCAGACCGTCTCGGACTGAGGCTCGACACCGGCGACTGCATCAAAGACGACGACGCCGCCGTCGAGCACGCGCAGGGACCGCTCGACCTCAGCGGTGAAATCGACGTGGCCCGGCGTGTCGATGATATTGATGCGATGACCGCGCCAGAAGCACGTCGTCGCGGCCGAGGTAATCGTGATGCCCCGCTCGCGCTCCTGAACCATCCAGTCCATTGTCGCCGAGCCCTCGTGGGTCTCGCCCGGGCGATGAACACGGCCGGTAAAGAAGAGGATGCGCTCGGTCGTCGTCGTCTTACCGGCGTCAATATGAGCGATGATGCCGATGTTCCTGACCCGATCGAGGCCGATCACGCTCGCGCCGGCGCCCTTGGATACGGTGTTGGTGCTGCTCATCGTCGCGTCTTTGTCTCCCTGGTCGGCGCCGCATTGCGCCGGAACGGTGTGATACTGGTCAAACGATTTCCGGTGAACGCGACTACCAGCGGTAGTGCGCGAATGCCTTGTTGGCTTCCGCCATCCGATGCGTGTCTTCGCGACGCTTGATCGTCGCGCCGGTGTTGTTGTAGGCGTCAAGCAGCTCGGCTGCGAGCTTCTCTGCCATCGTGCGACCGTTGCGCGACCGCGCTGCCTGCAGCATCCACCGAATGGCCAACGACTGGCGACGAGCGCCTTCGATCTGGACCGGAACCTGGTACGTGGCGCCGCCAACCCGGCGAGGCTTCACCTCGATGACTGGCGTCGCGTTTTGAAGTGCCTGCTGAAACACCTCGAGGGGCGGCCGGCCAGATCGGGACTCGACGATGTCAAAGGCGTCGTAGACGATCCGCTCAGCAACGCCCTTCTTCCCGCGCTCCATCACCTTGTTGGTGAAACGGGTCACGAGCTCGTTCCCATATTTCGGATCCGGCATCAGTTCCCGGCGTTGCACCCTCGCGCGTCGTGGCACTTCAGTTGCCCTCCCGCCGCTTTCGCGGCCTGTTCTACCTCTCCACACAGGGCATACCCTGCTGGCCCCAGGTTGCGAACTACTCTATGGTCCGCATTCACACAGAAAAGCGGTCGACACGATGAAACCGTGAGGCCGCTTTTCGTCCCGTACGATCTTCGCAAAGAGCGCCCATGGGTATCCGGGGACAACCCCGGACGGCATGTTCTAGCTCTTTGGTTTTTTGGCCCCGTATTTTGACCGCCCCTGCCTGCGGCTATCGACTCCACGCGCGTCAAGCGTGCCGCGCACAACGTGGTAGCGCACACCCGGAAGATCCTTGACACGGCCACCCCGAATGAGCACAACGGAGTGCTCCTGGAGGTTATGACCCTCACCAGGGATATAGGCAGTCACTTCCATCCCGTTGGACAAACGCACACGCGCAATCTTGCGAAGCGCGGAGTTGGGCTTCTTTGGCGTCATTGTTCGGACCTGGGTACAGACGCCGCGCTTTTGCGGTGAGCCCTTCCCCCGGCGTAGCCGGCCAGCATACCTGCCCAGCGCGTTATTGGTGTAACGCAGGGCTGGCGCCTTGGTCTTATTGGTAACGCTCTTGCGCCCTTTTCGGACCAACTGATTGATCGTCGGCACGTTCTCTGGTTCCCTCCCCAAGATGGTCGCCTGCCCATTACGAGCAGTGTCCCGATACTAACCGAATCACTGCCGAGGACGAGGCAGCCCCTCGGGGATGCTAACGCCTCAAATCCGATGACCGGTTTCCGGCCACAATGCGACAGTGTACTAAAGCGCCATTCGTTCTGTCAAACCAACTGACGAGATCTGGCCGGCTGGCTTTCGCCAGCCGGCCAGACAGGTCTTGCTACTCGTCGGTGTTCTTGCTCACGACATCAGCGTCGAGTCCGGCCTGATCGCCTTCCTCGTCTGCGAAGACGTTGGTGGCCGACAGCTCGTCGGCATCAACCTCATCGGTGTCGGGGCTGCCGGACGCTATTTCGAGAGCAGATTTCACGGCAGTTGCAGTCGCCTCAGCGTCGACAACCGATGCCATCTCTTCGACGTCCTCGATCGAGGCTGGCTTATATTCCGGCATACCAGAAACCTCGCTCTGGGTATGGCCGTTGCCCTGGGTTAGCGCATCAAACCCGTGGTGAGTGGCATAGCCGGTCCCTGCCGGGATCAGCTTACCGATGATCACATTCTCCTTGAGTCCACGGAGGTGATCGATCTTTCCGTTGATCGCCGCCTCTGTCAGCACCCGGGTTGTCTCCTGGAACGAGGCCGCGGACAGGAAGGAGTCGGTTGCCAGCGAAGCCTTGGTGATTCCAAGCAGAACCTCCTGGGCCGTGGCCGGCTCTCCACCCTGTGCAAGCATCTCCGCGTTCATCCGGTTGAGCTCAAACCGATCGATCAACTCACCCTGGAGCCAATCGGTGTCGCCGGGATCATCGATACTCACCCGGCGCAGCATCTGACGAACGATGACCTCGATGTGCTTGTCGTTCGTCACAACGCCTTGCGAGCGATAGACGGCCTGGACCTCATCCACGAGGAGCCGCTGAACTGCCTCGCGACCGCGAGCCAGCAGCACTTCCTGAGGATCGAGGCTTCCGTCGGTCAGCTGGTCACCCGGGTTAACCGGGTCCCCGTCCTGGACACGAATGTGCGCAGCATGGGCGACCGAGTATTCCTTGCTTTCGCGTTCCTCGCTCCGAACGATAATCTCGCCGTCGTCGAGCAGCACAGTGCCGTCCATCGTCGCGACGATCGGCTCGATGCCATTGCTCGATGTTGCCAGGATGTGGCCACGCGCGACAGTCTCACCATCCTTGACCCCGACGACATGCGCGTTCGCCAGAGGGTAGCGTTCGACGACGATGTCTTCGCGACTGATGATGACCTTGCGTCCGTCCTCCTCAGTCACGATCTCGACGATACCTTCGATCTCCGACAGGATCGCCTTGCCCTTGGGCTCCCGAGCCTCGAACAGCTCCTCCACGCGAGGCAGACCGGTTGTGATGTCGTCGGCGTGGGAAACGCCTCCTGTGTGGAAGGTCCGCATCGTCAGCTGGGTGCCGGGTTCGCCGATCGACTGAGCAGCGATGATACCGACTGCTTCTCCGTTGGAGACAAGGTGACCGCTGGCAAGGTCGCGTCCGTAGCACATCGCACAGACGCCGTGAACTGCCTCGCAATCCATCGCGGTGCGGATCCGGAAACTCTTGACGCCGGCCGCGAGGACCCGTTCGAGGTTATCTTCGTTGATCCCTTCGTTCCGGTCGATCAGCAACTCGCCGTCGTCGCTAACGATTGGCAGCGCGGCAGCCCGACCGACAACCCGCGCCCGAAGCGGCCCGTCCTCGATCTCGTCGATGTTGACAACCATTCCGTGCTCAGTGCCGCAATCATCGCGGGTGATGATGACGTCCTGGGCAACATCGACAAGGCGGCGAGTCAGGTAACCGGAGTCCGCTGTGCGGAGAGCCGTGTCGGCGAGACCCTTACGAGCGCCGTGCGTCGAGATGAAGTACTCAAGGACAGACAGCCCCTCACGGAAGTTCGACTTGATCGGCAAGTCGATGATGTTGCCGTTCGGGTCAAGCATGAGTCCACGCATGCCGGCCATCTGGGTAATCTGGTTGATATTACCCTTCGCCCCCGAGTGGCTCATCATGAACAGTGAATTGTCAGCCCCGAGATTCTGCTCAACCGCTGTGGATATCTGATCGCGCGTTTCGTTCCAGATCCGGACGACCTGCGTGTGTCGCTCACGGTCAGTGATGAGACCACGACGATACTGCCGCTCGACCTTCTGCACCTCGATATCACCCGCGCCGATAATCTCCGGCTTGGAAGGTGGAATGGCGATGTCATGGAGCCCGATCGTCAGGCCGCCACGGGTGGAGTAGGTGAAGCCGATCTGCTTGATCCGGTCTGCGACCTCCGCAGTCGCGGCAGCATCATACTGGTGGTAGCAATCGTGGACGACAGAGCGCAGCTCTTTGCGGTCCATGGTCGCGTTGCGAAACGGAAAGTCGGCCGGCAGCTCCTGGTTGAACAGCACTCGCCCGACGGTCGTCTCGACGAGCCCGCTGGCCGCGTGGCCATTGGCAGTCCCCGGATCGAGCGCTCGCGCGCCCCGCTTCGGATCGAACACGCTGATTCGTGCCTGGAGATCCACCACGCCCGACTGATATGCGACGGTGACCTCGTTGGCTCCAGAGAAGATCTTGCCTTCGCCCAGCGCGCCCGGCCGGTGCGTCGTCATGTAGTAGCAGCCAAGCACAATCTCGAGGGTAGGCGCGATGACTGGATCCCCGTCGGACGGGTCGAGCAGATTCGCAGTCGACAGCATCCGCTGACGCGCTTCACGCTGCGCCGCTCGCGACAGCGGCACATGCACGGCCATCTGATCGCCGTCGAAGTCAGCATTGAACGCGGCGCAGACCAGCGGGTGGATCTGGATAGCCGAGCCCTCGATCAGCTTGACCTCGAACGCCTGAATGCCAAGTCGGTGCAACGTTGGCGCCCGGTTGAGGAGGACGACGTGGTCCTTGATGACCTCCTCCAGCACCTCCCAGACCCGCTCGTCAACGCGCTCGACAAGCCGCTTGGCCGCCTTGATGTTATGAGCGTAGCCGTGTGCGACCAGCTTGCGCATGACGAACGGCTTGAATAGCTCCAGCGCCATGCGCTTCGGCAGCCCGCACTCATGAAGCTTCAGATCCGGGCCAACGACGATCACGGAACGGCCCGAATAGTCGACACGCTTGCCCAGGAGATTCTGCCGGAACCGGCCCTGCTTCCCTTTCAGCATGTCGGACAGGCTCTTCAGCTTATGCTTGCCCGAGCCAGAGACAACGCGTCCACGCCGGCCATTGTCGATCAGCGCGTCGACCGCCTCCTGAAGCATCCGCTTCTCGTTGCGGACGATGATGTCCGGCGCCCCAAGCTCGAGCAGCCGCTTCAGGCGGTTGTTCCGGTTGATGACCCGTCGGTAAAGATCATTCAGGTCGGAGGTAGCGAAGCGCCCGCCGTCCAGCTGAACCATCGGTCGGAGGTCGGGAGGAATGACCGGAAGTGTCGTGAAGATCATCCACTCCGGGCGATTCTCGCTCTTGCGAAGTGCCTCGATCACGCGCAGGCGCTTCGTCGCCTTCTTGCGCCTGAGTCCGCTCATTCGCTGCATATCCTGGCGCAGACCGGACGCGACCTCATCAAGGTCAAGCTTGGAGACGACATCGTAGACTGCCTCGGCGCCCATGCCAGCATGGAACACGCCCGGGGCGTCTTCCATCAACTCCCGGTATTCCGTCTCGGTAATGACCTGGAGCATCTGGACACCGCGGATATGCTTCACGATCATATCCGCCTCAGCCCGCAAGTCGGACTTCTGCGCATCGGCTTGCGTTTCAATCCGTCGCAGATGATCACTCGACTCGCTGGAAATTCGGTCGGATTCTGCGCCGGACAGTGCGGTCGCGCTCTGAGTGTCATGCTCAGCCCGAGCGCGTGCGTCCTCAACGATCTTGTCACGCAGCTGGTTCAGGGTGGAGGTACGATCCGGGTTCACGGCCTCGCCAGCCCGCACGACGATATCTCCGCGGAACGTGACATCCTCAGCAGGCGACTCGTTCTGGTTCGCCTCAAGCCACTCCCGGACGGTCGCGGCCTCGGCCTCGACCGCGTCGAGATCTGTTTGCAGTTGCGACTCGATCGCGCTGGTGACATTCTGCGATCCGCGCGTCAGGTTCGCGACCTCGGAATCACGCTGCCCGGTCAACTCACCAAGTCGCTCCTGCAGCTCGGCATCGATCTCAGCCAACGCCTCTTCGAGCGCTTCGTGGATGTCATTGATCACGGCATCCCGACGCTCGAGGTCCACTTTGGTGATGATATAGGAAGCGAAATAGAGGACGCGCTCCAGGTTTCGCGGGGTGACGTCGAGCAGAAGGCCAAGCCGGCTTGGCGTGCCCTTCACGTACCAGATGTGGGTAACTGGCGCGGCGAGGTCGATGTGCGCCATGCGCTCTCGTCGCACCTTGGAACGGGTGACCTCGACTCCGCACTTGTCGCAGACCGTGCCAGCGTGGCGGATTCGCTTGTACTTGCCGCAGTAGCATTCCCAGTCACGGGTCGGCCCGAAGATCCGCTCGCAGAACAGGCCGCCGTGCTCCGGCTTGAGCGTGCGGTAGTTGATTGTCTCAGGCTTGGTCACTTCGCCGTAGGACCAGCTCCGGATTTCCTGCGGCGACGCGAGGCTGATACGGATAGCATCGAAATCGTTCACGTCGAGCGATCGGCGCGCGTCGCCTCGGTTGGTGGTTCTCATCGTCTGCATGGTTTAGCACTCTCCACAGCGATCAGCAGATTCAGCCGTGATCCCGGGATGGCCGGCGCATTTCTCGCCAGCCATCCGACGCTGTCAGCTGACCGCTAGTCTTCCGTCCGCTCGAAGCCGCTCAGGTTGATGCGATCCAGGTTCGTTAACAGATCACGTGTCGTGTCCTCCGTGAACTCGACGCGCTCCTCCTCGTCGTTGATCACTTCGATCGACAGACCAAGCGAGCGCAATTCCTTGACGAGCACCTTGAATGACTCGGGAACCCCGGCCTCGGTGATCTCCTCGCCCTTGACAATCGCCTCGTATGTCTTGACGCGTCCCACGACATCGTCGGACTTGACGGTAAGCATTTCCTGGAGGGTGTGCGCCGCGCCATATGCTTCAAGCGCCCAGACCTCCATCTCGCCGAATCGTTGGCCACCGAACTGCGCCTTGCCGCCCAGCGGCTGCTGGGTGACGAGCGAGTAGGGGCCGGTCGAGCGCGCGTGAATCTTGTCCTCGACCAGGTGAGCCAGCTTCAGCATGTACGTGATGCCAACCGTCACCGGGCGGTCGAACGACTCGCCCGTCCGACCATCAAACAGTGTCACCTTGCCATCTTCTGGCAGCCCTGCCTCGACCAGCGCCGCGGTGATATCGCTCTCCTTCGCGCCGTCGAACACAGGCGTGGCAACACGAAATCCGAGGACAAAGGCGGCCCAACCGAGGTGTGTCTCCAACACCTGGCCGATGTTCATCCGCGACGGGACGCCGATCGGATTCAGGATGATATCGACCGGAGTGCCGTCCGGCAGGTACGGCATATCCTCAACCGGGAGAATACGAGAGATCACGCCCTTGTTCCCGTGGCGGCCGGCCATCTTATCGCCCTCGGAGATCTTCCGCTTCTGGGCGATCATGACTCGCACCATCTCGTTCACGCCAGCAGGGAGCTCGTGCTCCATGTTGTCTTCGCGGCGGAACTGCTTGACGTCGATCACCTTGCCGTGGACGCCATGCGGCACTCGCAACGAGGTGTCTTTCACCTCCCGCGCCTTCTCGCCGAAGATGGCTCGCAACAGCCGTTCTTCGGCCGAGAGCTCCGTCTCGCCGCGCGGCGTCACCTTCCCGACGAGGATGTCGTTCGGGCGGACTTCGGCGCCGATCCGGATAATGCCGTTCTCGTCCAGGTTGGACAGCGAGTCCTCACCGACGTTCGGGATATCGCGAGTGATCTCCTCGGCGCCCAGCTTAGTATCCCGCGCCTCGGTTTCGTACTTCTCGATGTGGATCGAGGTGAACACGTCGTCACGCACCAGCCGCTCGGACAGCAGGATGGCGTCCTCGAAGTTGCCACCCTCCCACGGCATGTAGGCGACGAGCACATTCTGACCAAGCGCCAACTCTCCGCGCTCCGTGCTCGACGAATCGGCGATGATCTGGCCGACTACGACATGCTCGCCATTCTGAACACTCGGCCGTTGGTTGATGCACGTGTCCTGGTTCGACCGCACGAATTTCATCAGGCGATAGACATGCTCTCCGCCGTCTGTCTCCTCGACGACGATCTCTTTCGCCGTAACCGATCGAACGACACCAGCGGCACTCGCAACGACGACCTGTCCCGAGTCGCGCGCTGCCTGATATTCGACGCCCGTGCCAATGATCGGCGCGGCCGGCCGCAGTAGCGGCACCGCTTGCTTCTGCATGTTCGCGCCCATGAGTGCCCGGTTGGCGTCATCGTGTTCGAGGAATGGGATCAGTGCGGTTGCAACCGAGAACACCTGCTTTGGCGAGACATCCATGTAATCGACCTGCTCTGGCCGAACTACCGGGTAATCTGTTGCCAGACGAGACGCGACAAGATCCTCGACGAAATAGCCCTCTTCGGTCAGCGGGGCGTTCGCTTGAGCGATCGTGAACTGGTCTTCCTCGTGAGCGTCGAGGTATTCGATTCGCCCGGAAACGAACGGGCGCACACGAACGAAGGCGAGGTCGGTCTCCGTGAGCTTCTGAATCTCCTTGTCGCCAAGCAGCGTGCCCGCCGCCAGCTTCAAGTCGCCAGAGCTGACATCCTCGGATAGCGTGCGACCCGGCAACAGCGCGACGTGCTCGTGTGGAGTGCCGTCGGGATTGCGGAGCTCGACGAGGCCGTAAACCCGCCGGTATGGCGTTTCAATGAAACCGAACTCGTTGATCGTGCCATAGGTCGCCAGATAGCCGATCAGGCCGATGTTTGGGCCTTCTGGCGTCTCGATCGGGCAGATGCGGCCGTAGTGCGAGTGGTGAACGTCTCGAACCTCGAAGCCGGCCCGGTCACGTGACAAGCCTCCGGGGCCGAGCGCCGAGAGCCGTCGCTTGTGGGTCAGCTCGCCCAACGGGTTTGTCTGATCCATGAATTGCGAGAGCTGGGATCCACCGAAGAACTCACGAACGGCCGCCATCACCGGGCGGGTGGTGGAGATGAGCGCGTTCGGCGTCACCTGCTCGATATCCTGGATCGTCATGCGTTCCTTCACACCACGCTCCAGGCGCTGCAGGCCGGTGCGCACGTGCATCTGGATCAGCTCGCCAACCGCGCGGATACGCCGGTTGCCGAGATGGTCGATATCGTCCGGCTCTCCATTACCATTGTTGAGCCGGATCATCGTCCGCATGATCTCAAGAAGGTCCTCGGGCGAGAGAACTCGATCGTCCAGCGGCTGGTCGCGGCCGAGTCGCTTGTTGAGCTTGTAGCGCCCGACGCGAGCCAGATCGTAGCGACGAGCGTCGAAAAACAGATTCTTCAACAGATTGGCGGCGTTATCGCGCGTCGGGGGATCACCGGGACGGAGCCGCTTGTACAGCTCAACGAGTGCCTCTTCGCGCGTCTTGGTTGGCTCGCGCTCCAGTGTCGATGAGATGTACTGGTGATCGGGATTGGTCTCGACATCGGCGAACAGAGCCCGCAACTCGTCGTCGTCTTCGTAACCGATGGCCCGAAGCAGGATCGTGACTGGCATCTTGCGCTTGCGGTCGACCTTCACCGACAGGATGTCCCGATTCGAGGACTCGAATTCGAGCCACGCGCCGCGGTTCGGGATCAGCTTGGCCTTGCAGAGACGCCGGCCACTGGTCGCATCCTCTTCCAGCTCGAAGTAGACGCCCGGGGAGCGAACAAGCTGGGACACGACCACGCGCTCGGCGCCGTTAATAATGAACGTGCCATGCGCGGTCATCATCGGGAAGTCGCCAAGGAAGATATCGCTCTCCTTGATCTCCCCGGTCTCCTTGATAATCAGCCGCACGCGAATGCGAAGCGGCGCCGCATAGGTCATGTCACGAATGCGACATGTCTCCTCGGTCGCGCGCGGCTCGTCGAACGCGTGGTCGAGGAAATGCAGCTCCATCTTCTGGTTGTAGTCGGTGATCGGCGAGATCTCCTTCAGGAGCTCGCGCAGCCCTTCGGTCTTGAACCACTCGAAGGAGTCGATCTGGACCTGGACAAGGTTGGGCATCTCGATCACAGTGGGAATGCGAGCGTAGGAGCGCCTGTTGATTCCCAGGTTAGAGACGACCTGTCCGGCATCGCCGTCGATCGTCCGCGCGCTTGGAACACGGTGGGACATGTGGTGCTCCTCTTTTCAGTTTGGCTCGGGGTGCGGCAATGTCGCGATTGCCACCCAGGGATCGGCTGAGATCTGACGCCCAGGCTGACGCAGTTATCGGGCTTTCCGCCCGAAACGAGGAAACGCGAAAGCCGGAAGGCAGATTCTCCCCCTCCCGACGTCCTGATGATTTCGGTTTACATCCTCGCAAGATCAACTGCAATCGTAACCGTGCGCTCACAGCCACCAGCGACCTGCTAGTCTACGCGATCCCACCCCTCATGTCAAATT
>CALMXF010000101.1 GCA_937870985.1 uncultured Chloroflexota bacterium | reverse complement strand
CTGGGGATCGAGCCGGCCGACTGGGCGCGGCTTTGCTCGACCTGGGGTCGCGAACTGTGGCCCAATCTACGCCGGCTGGCCGCGCGCAAGCGCGATCTGCGCCTGCAGATGCTCGGTGGAACCTATCTCGGCTACACACGGTCCGCTCAGCGCTGGTGGGCGCCGGCCGGGCGCAGCTTGTCCGAGCTAGACCTCGGCGGCCGGCCGGTCTACTTCATCTCGTCCAACACCCACTCGCTGGCGAACATCCTCACCGGCACCGCCCGTCGTCGTCGCGACGAGCTGGTGCGCTTCGTCGAGGAGTCGGCACACCCCGATCTGCTGCCGGAGTTGCGCAAGCTGCAGGCCGGCGAAGTTCGCGCGTCGTGGGACAATTTCCTCTACTACACAGCCCGGCTCTACTACACCGTCAACCCCGAAGCGCGCGCCGAGCGCGACGCCGAAGAGGCCGAGCTCGGCGTCGTCACGATCGATCCGACCAGTGCCGTCGATGTCGGCATCCAGATCATGGACCTCGGCAAGATCGACCCGAATGATCTCGACCCGCGTATTCGTGGCTACTGTCCCGGCGGCACAGATGCCGTGATCGTCAACATCAACTACCCGCTCGGCCTGGCGGCGTATCACATCTTCGGTCAGATCGCGACGGGGGTGGATCGGCTCCGCGGGATCTACATCCTCGGCAAAGCTGCAACGCTCAACGCCCGCATCGGCGACGTCATGATCGCCAACGACGTCTACGACGAGCACTCCGGCAACACCTACTGGTTCGCCAACTGCTTCTCCAGCGCCGATCTCGACCCATTCCTCGTCTACGGCTCGACCCTCGACCGCCAGCGCGCCGTCACGGTCAAGGGCACCTACCTCCAGAACCGCGGCTACCTCGACTTCTATTACCGAGAGAGCTTCACGGTCGTCGAGATGGAGGCCGGCCCGTACCTCTCGGCGCTCTACGAGGACGTCGCCCTCACTCGTCACCCGACCAACGAGAGCGTCAACATGAGCCAGCTCCCGGTCGACCTGGGCATCATCCACTACGCCTCGGACACCCCGTACTCCCACGCCCACACCCTCGGCGCGCGAGGCCTGTCGTACTACGGCATGGATTCCACCTACGCCGCCACCCTCGCCATCGTCCGGCGCGTCTTCGAGGACTGCCGCACGGAGTGAGTGGCTGCTGGCTGGCGTGTCACAATTCAGCTGACATCGGTTTCGCTGAAGGGAGGGCGGCCATGATCGTCGTCCGCAAGAAGATCGTCACCGACGAGAATCACAACCCCATCGCCGTCCAGATCGACTACGACAACTGGCTGGAGGTCGAGCGCTTGCTCGGTGTGCGTGCGGAGCGCAAACTGGCCACGGATCTCTCCGAGTTTCGAGGCGCAGTGAAACTCACCGAAGACCCGCTCGAGTATCAGCGGCGAATTCGGGATGAGTGGTCATGACGGTCGTCCTCGATACGAACGTCGTCCTGTGCCAACTCGGTGATGCGCTCATGGAGCCGTCGCCAGAGGGACCATACGCTGTGTCGGTCATTTCCGAAATGGAGCTACTGTCGTATCCGTCGTTGACATTGTCGAGCTTTCGGCAGAGGTCCGCGCTGCTGGGATCGAGTTCCGACGCACTCATCGCTTGAAGCTGCCCGACGCGATTATCGTTGAGACAGCGGTGGCGTATGGCCTTGAGTTGCTGACAAACGACCGCCGATTATCTCAGCTTCCCGGGTTGCGTGTGCGTCTCATCACTGTCAGGGAATCGTGAGAGCAGCGCGTTCGGTGGATTGCGTAGATCGGAAAATAATCCCGAGGTTGGCCCACCGTCGAATGGCATTATCCGCTTGACCTGTCGGCACTGTTCTGCCCCAGTTGTTCCCGGAGGTCACCCCGCAGCGCGTCAGTATCGACGTCGCTCCAACTCCCCGCCGCGGCCTCGATTCCCGCCATCGCCCGTTCCGGGTCGTAGTCGGCCCAGATATCGTCTTCGTCTCCGACAACGTGCAGGCTTTTGCGGGTCACGATGACGCGAGCAGTGCCGACCTCAATGCGCAGCGGCGCACCACTCGCGTGCGCATCGCGAAGCACCTTGGCGATCACGCTGTCCTTGGCCGCCCTGATCGTCATCATCTCATCGACCCTTTGGCGCTTTCGTTATTGTGGGACCGCTGAACAGCCACCCGGCTGTGACAACCGGCTCGGTCGATCGCGCGGCGCAGACGTGGCGTTACAGACACGCTCGTGAGAGCGGGTCTCGCGCAGCAACCGCAGCGTGCCTCTATACTCCATCACCACGAACGATTGAAGGGAAATG
>CALMXF010000100.1 GCA_937870985.1 uncultured Chloroflexota bacterium | reverse complement strand
AGGAGGCCAAGCGTCGCACACGCGATGGCAATTCGCTTCTTGATGGTCATGGGGGGAATTGTCGCATGCCCTCCGTCGCGGGGGCGACGCGCCTTGCGGAGCGGGATTGGTGCGTTCCGTCTGCAGACCGCGAGGCGCTCGCGGCTCTCGAGGCGCTGGGCTACACGCTCACCGAGGCCCGCGGCGCGCTGAACGCCGTGCAGACTCGTGACGGATTGACGATCGAGGAGCGAGTGTTCCAGGCGCTGCAACGGCTGGGCAACACCTGACTCACGCCGCTCATCGACCACAGCATTACTGACATCATGCGTTGGAACGTCCAACACGCCCGAGGCGCGATCGCAGGGATGCTGCTGGCTCGTGAAGCTCCCCTGGCGACCGCAACCTCGCTGCGTCTTACGCCCGCAATATCCCCTTGACGCGCTTTGTGAGATTCTGCGTGATCCGGCCACGGATGCGCTCGACCTCGTGCTCCGCGAGCTGTCGATCGGGCGCCGAGAATGTCACACGATACGCGAGACTCTTCTTGCCTTCGCCGATGCCCCGACCTCGATAGATATCGAACAGCGTGATGTCAGATGCGAGGGGACGCGCGCCATCGGCGATTGCCTGCCAGACGGCGCTGGCCGGCGTGTCTGCGTCGACGACAACCGCGAAATCCTGTCGGATCGGCTGAAATCGCGAAACGGAGGAGACATTCCAGGTCTCGAGCAACGATTCGGCGAACGGCGTCAGGTCAATTTCGGCGAAGGCGACCCGGCCGGCGACGGCAAATCCTTGTGCCACTCGAGGGTGAACTTCCCCTGCAACTCCGATCTGGACCCCATTCAGCTCGATAGACGCCGATCGTCCGGGCTGCATCGACGGATGATCCAGCGCACTCCAGCTCAGGTCGCGCACCCCGAGCCGGTCTCCAAGCACCTGGACGACGCCCTTGAGATCGAAGAAATCCAGCTCTTCCTCACTACCTCGGAACCACGATTCCGACTCTCGCGCGCCGCTGAGAGCGATCGCAACGACACGCGGCTCATCAGGCAGCTCGTCACGGCCTCGTGGCTGATATGTCCGGGCCGTCTCGAAGATCGCGACGCGATCACCGTACTTGAGGTTCTCGGACACCATCCGGAGCAGCGACGGCAACATCGTCGGCCGCATGATCTCCCAGTCGGCGCGGGGGGGATTCGTCGCTCGAACCATGTCAGCGTCGCCGCGACGGAACGCGCCCAGAATACGAGGCATACCGCCGCCGTTGGGCGAGAGGCTAGCAAGGTCGACATCGGAGATCATCGAATAGGTTATGACCTCGGTCAGACCGGCGGCGACCAGCGCATCCTGGGTCACACGATCGACGAGTCGAGCCGGATCACGGGAGACCGGGACCGTTCGGCCGGTCGGCAACGTCTCAGGAAGCGATTCATAGCCGTAGACCCGAATAATCTCCTCAACCACGTCCGCGGGGATGTTGATGTCGCTTCGATACGTAGGGGCCGAGACGACAACGACCGGATCGCCGCCGTCGTCCTCCACTAATGGTTGAAGATCCAGCCGGCCGAGAATATCGACCACGGTGTCGATCGGGATCTGCATCCCGAGCAGCCGCTCGACCTCCGCGTAGCGCATCCGCACGACGTTCCGCTCGCGCGGCCGCGGATAGGCGTCGGCGACCGCCGTCACCCGCGCTTTCGGGTCGATCTCGGCGAGCAACGCGACGAAACGTTGCAACCCGACCCAGGCCAGGTTGGGGTCGACACCGCGCATGAAGCGGGCAGAAGCCTCGGATGGAAGCTTCTGGTTGCGGACTGTACGCCGGACCGGCTTATCGCCGAACGATGCGGACTCGAGCAAGATGGTTGTCGTCGAATCCGAAACCTCACTCTCGACGCCGCCCATCACACCGGCGATCGCGACGGCCCGATCAACGTCGGCGATCACGAGTGTGTCGTCATCGAGCTCACGCATGACATGATCGAGCGTCTCCATCTGCTCGCCCGGCCGGGCGCGACGGACGATGATTCGCCCACCATGGATATGCTCGGCGTCAAAGCCATGCATCGGCTGCCCGACCTCGAGCATGACGTAATTCGTGATATCGACGATGCTGTTCACCGGACGCATCCCGGCCAGGGTCAGCCGGCGCTGCATCCAGTCCGGCGACGGCCCGACGGTGATGTCCTCGATCACCGCCAGCGCGTACCTGGCACACAGGTCCGGCGCCTCGATGACGACGCGAGAGTCATCGCGCGGCATTGTCGACAGGTCGACCGTCGGAACGTTCCGGGCGGTGAGATCGAGAATCGCCGCCAATTCCCGCGCGATGCCAACGACCGAGAAGGCGTGAACCAGGTTTGGCGTGATCTCGAACTCGATGACGTCATCGCCGAGGTAATCGCGAAGCGGTACGCCGACCGGGGCGTCGTCCGGCAGCACGAGGATACCCTCATGCTCTTCCGACATGCCGAGCTCCTTCTCGGAGCAGACCATCCCCTCGGACTTCACCCCACGAATCTTGCTGGCCTTGAGCGTCTTGTATTGCAGCGTGTCGACATAGGGATCGATCAATCGCGCGCCAACGAGCGCGAGCGCGATCTTCTGGCCCGGCAGAATATTCGGCGCGCCGGTGACGACAGTGAGCTGATGCGGGCCGGCGTGGACGGTTGCCAGAACGAGGCGATCCGCGTCGGGGTGAGGCACAACGGCGATGACTTCGCCGACGAAGACGTACTCCCACTCCTCGCCAACGCGGGTGACGCTCTCGGCCTCCAGGCCGGCCATCGTCAGTCGGTGGGCAATCTCAGTCGTTGGGAGTTCGGTGTCGACCATATCACGGAGCCAGCGAACGGGTACGCGCATATATCACTCCTCCAGGCTTCGACGGACAACCCCGCCGCCGCAGTCAATGGTTCGCAGGAACAACGTCAGAGCCGCGCCCGGCCGAACTGCGACAGAAAGCGCAGATCGTTGCCATAGAACTGGCGGATATCCTGGACGTTGTACTTGAGCATCACCAGCCGCTCGACGCCCATGCCGAATGCCCATCCGGTGTACGCGTCAGCGTCGTATCCGACATTCGCAAGTACGTTTGGGTGGACCATTCCAGCGCCGAGCAATTCGATCCAGCCGCTGTTCTTGCAGGTTCGGCAGCCGCGCCCGCCGCAGAACGGGCAGTCGATCGACATGTCGACACCAGGTTCGACGAAGGGGAAAAAGTCGCAGCGAAAGCGCACCTTCCGCTCGGCGCCAAACATCTGGCGCGCGAACTCCGCGAGTGTTCCCTTCAGGTCAGTCATCGTAATCGCGCGGTCTATTGCCAGACCTTCGATCTGATGGAAGTGCCACTCGTGTGTCGCGTCCTGCGCCTCGTACCGATAGGTGCGGCCTGGCACGACGACCCGAACCGGCGGTTCCTGCTGAAGCATCGTGCGGACCTGCATCGGGGACGTATGCGGGCGAAGCGTGATCTCGACCTGGTCGGTGTCGATGAAGATCGTGTCCCAGACGTCACGGGCAGGATGATCCTTCGGGATATTCAGCATGTCGAACGAGTATTCGGCCAACTCGACTTCCGGCCCCTCGACCGTTTGAAATCCGAGATGCGCGAAGATCTCGCTGACCTCGCGGATCATGGAAGTGATCGGGTGGAGACTACCGACCGCAGGTTTGCGTCCGGGCAGCGAGACATCAATCGACTCAGCGAGCAACCGTGAATCAAGCAGCTCCGACTGGATCGCCGCCTGGCGTGACTCGAAGGCCACCTCGAGTTCCTGCTTGAGCGCGTTCAGCTCGCGGCCACGCGCGCGACGCGCGTCGGCATCCAGTTCAGCAAGACCTTTCAATGCCTCGCTCAGGCTGCCTTTTCGGCCGAGCATTTCGCGATGCCAGCCAGCAAGGCCGGCCTCGTCGGTGACCTGCGCGAGCGCGCTCAGCGCATCCCGTGACAGGTCAGACAATGTCCCGCTCATCGTTCTCTCCCTCACCGATTGTGCGAATCAGCCCTCGGGCGCGATACAACAAAAAAAGACCGTCCTCCGCCAGGGGCGAAGAGCGATCTCGCGATACCACCCTGATTCGCCGGTCGCTTGCACGGGCCGGCCTCAGTCACCCGTTGTGAATCTCGATCCACACCAGGCGGGCTCCAGTAACGGGGAGCGACCGGAGACGACTAATTGCCCCAGGGGCTTTCACCGTCCAGCTACGGAGTGAACGTTGCGGCGGACATCCGAGCCGGCTCTCAGTCGGATCGGCCTGGCATCCCTGTCGGTGACCTGCTCCGCAACCCGTCTCCATCGACGCTGCTCTGTTATTGTCCGCCAGTATAGCAACGTCACCGTGAGACGGCATCCATCACAGCCTCAGGCGGGCGCTACAACGGGATCGACGCGGGCCGGTACTTCTGGATAAGGTGCGAGATGAAGCTGGCGTAGTCCGCCGCCAGCGCCGGGGAGTCGATAATCAGAATGTTCTCAGCGTTGAGGGTCGCGCTTCGGCTGAAGTTGTAGGAGCCACTGATCACCGTATCATCGACAATGAGCACTTTCGCATGCATGAAGTCATGCGGAGTCGTCGGGCTGTATGGCGTCGAGTTCTTTCCCACCAGTCCCGCTTTTGCCACAATCTCCCGGATCGCCGGGATCTTCCACGTGTTGTGCGGCACTGTCTCCCATTGGTCGAGGACTGATGCCTGTTGCGTTCGGTCATAAACACCGGCGATCGATACGTCTCCCGCATTGAGCACTGATTCGAGCGCCTGCAACAATGAGGACGCGTTCAACAGCATGCTGCAGATGAGGATCCGGCTACGGGCCGCTTGCACGATTGCCGCAATCCGATCGCCAATCTCTTCGCCGCGACCCGGAGAGAATTCGACTCGGATGCTTGCTGGCTCGCCTTTGTACAACGTATCGACCGGTTCGGTTGTGAAATCACCGCTGCCTTCGAAGTTGCCATCCTCCCACAACTCGGCAAAGTTGCGCGCATACCACCCCGCGATGCGGGCTGAGTAGACATGCAGGATGTTGTTCTCCTGGAGCGTCCAGGAATCATCGGTGAAGTTCGTTGATCCGGTCCAGACCGCGCCGGTCGGCAGGCCGGCGTCCCGAACGATGTACTTGTGGTGCATCAGCTTTCGACCGTCGATCCCGCATGAGTCGTAGCCAAGGGACTCCACAAGCTGCTCGGTGCCCGATTCAGCAGGGTCTGCTCCATGAAGAAGATCCGGCTGCTCTGGCTTCTCCGCGTCATAGGCAATCCGGATGCGGACACCCGCCCTTGCGCGGTCATCGAGCGCCGACGCGATGATGTCGCGCAGAGGTTCACTGAGCCGCATGTCATAAACCGCGATATCGAGTGTCGAGCGCGCAGCCTGAATGAACTGGGCGATGTGATGTCCGACGGACACGGCCGTTTGCTCATTCTGCGAGAGGAAGCGCACTTCCAGCGTGTCCTGCGTCAATTCCGTCGATCCTTTCCCGCCTGGCGGCCCAAAGACGAACACCTGTAGAGAGAACCGCAGCACGCCATGACGCGCGTGTGGAGCAGTATGCAGCGAAACAGGTACGATAGCCGCAGAACACGCGCGATGCGCGCGGGCAGGCACGACGATCGGCAGTGGAGGGCGAATATGGTGTCTGGCTGGAAGAGCACGGCGATAGATTCGATCTGGGCAAGAGAGATCCTCGACTCGCGCGGGAACCCGACGGTCGAGGTCGATGTCACCCTGCAGGACGGGTCGTTCGGTCGCGCTGCCGTGCCATCCGGCGCGTCGACGGGCCAGTTCGAGGCGGTCGAGCTCCGCGACGGTGACGCCAACCGCTATGGCGGCAAGGGCGTCCTGACGGCGGTTACGAACGTGAACGAGGTGATCGGACCCGCGCTCGACAGTATGGACGCCACCGACCAGCGGCAGATCGACCATCTGATGATCGACCTCGATGGCACGGACAACAAGGGTAACCTGGGCGCGAACGCGATACTGGGCGTGTCGATGGCCGTCGCCCGCGCGGCCGCTGCCGCGAGCGAGCTTCCGCTCTATCGCTACCTCGGCGGGCCAAACGCCGCGACACTCCCAGTTCCGATGCTCAACATTCTGAACGGTGGCAAGCACGCAACCGGTTCGAGTGTCGATTTTCAGGAGTTCATGGTGATGCCGGTTGGGGCATCGAGCTTCAGCGAGTGTCTCCGCTGGGGGACTGAGGTCTTCCACAGCCTGAAGAACGTCCTCTCCGAACACGGGTACGCGACGTCGGTAGGCGACGAGGGCGGCTACGCTCCAAGCCTCGGCTCGAATCGCGAGGCGCTGGAGCTGATTGCGGAGGCGATCAAGCGCGCCGGTTTCACGCTGGGCGAAGACATCATGCTCGCGATGGATCCGGCCTCAACGGAGTTCTTCGAGGCAGGCAAGTACCATCTGCGCGGCGAGGGGCGCACACTCACCGTCGAGGAGATGGTCGACTGGTATGCCGACGCGCTCGCCGAGTATCCGATCATCTCGATCGAGGATGGGCTGGCCGAAGATGACTGGGCCGGCTGGAAGAGGCTGACCGAGCGGCTCGGATCCGCAGTGCAACTCGTCGGCGACGACCTGTTCGTGACCAACACCGAACGGCTGGCACGCGGCATTCGGGAGGCAGCCGGCAACTCGATTCTCGTGAAGCTGAACCAGATCGGCACACTCACCGAAACACTCGATGCCATCGAGCTAGCGCACCGCAACGGGTTCACAGCAGTGATCTCCCACCGATCGGGCGAGACAGCCGACTCGTTCGTTGCCGACCTGGTCGTTGCGACGAACGCCGGCCAGATCAAGACTGGCGCGCCGTCGCGGATGGATCGGGTCGAGAAATACAATCAGCTCCTGCGAATCGAGGAGCAACTTGGCGGCGCGGCGATCTTCGCGGGCCGCAGGGCATTTGGCCGGCGGCTGGAGAGCTGAACATGATCGCCCGCGGCTTCGGTGCCGCGGGCGATTGTCACGATGTGAGGCGGGCGATCGTCGCGCGGTATCTCGCGAAAATCACGTCCTCGGCCAGATGGTGACCGTCCTTCACCACGCGCAGGCCGCCAACATAGACATCTCGAATGGCGGATGATGTGCCGTTGAAGATAAGCCCGTCAAGCACAGTGTCTGGCCCGTGGCTGATCAGCGCCGCGTCATTCGGGTCGAGCACGACGAAGTCGGCACGCCGGCCCGGCACGATCGCCCCAACCGGTTGGCGCAGCGCTCGTGTTCCGCCCTCCAGCGCCTGATCGTAGAGTTGTCGTCCCGGCTGGACACCACCAGTTCCGCGATTCGGCAGAGTGAAGAGGCTTCGGTTCGTGAGGCGCTGACTGTACGCGAGCAGGCGCAACTGTTCGGCGACGCTAATCCGATTGTTGCTATCCGTTCCGATGCCCCAGACTCCTCCGATCCCGCTGTAATCGCCCAACGGGAAGATTCCATCCCCGAGCTCTGCCTCGGTGGTGGGGCAAAGGCCGGCGACTACACCTGCCGCGCTCATGCCCTTGCGCTCATCGGCGTCGCAATGCGTTGAATGAATAAACGTCCAGCGATTATCGATATCGAAGTGGTTCAGCAGCCACTCACCTGGTCGCTTGCCCAGCCCCGCCAGGCACTCTTCGACCTCCCGTATCTGCTCCGCAACATGGAGGTGAACCGGCAAGTCGGGATAGAGCGACACCAACTCCGACACGATCCCGGAAAGCTCGGCGGCATCGACGGCCCGGAGTGAATGCGGCGCGATACCCGGATACAGCAGATCATTGCCAGCCGACGCGGCGACAAGATCAGCGACGAGTTGCGCCCATGTGTCCGGAGCGAGGATGAAGCGACGTTGCTCCGGCGCTAGCGGCCGGCCAATTCCGGCTCTGGTATAGAGCGTCGGCAGCATGGTGAGCCCGATCCCGACCATTTCCGCTGCCGATATTACGCGGGTAGACATCTCGGCCACATCATCGTATTGCCGGCCATCCGGGGCGTTGTGAAGGTAATGAAACTCGCCGACGCTCGTGAATCCTGCCGACACCATGTCCAGAAACGCCTGAGCGGCTAGCGCCTCGAACTCCTCCGGAGACGGCCGGTTGGCGAAGTCGTACATCCTGGTGCGCCAGGTCCAGAAGCTCTCCTCGATCGTCGTATTCGTCGGCGGCTCGACGCGGCCGGCGAGGCCACGCTGATGGACGTGAGAATGGACATTGAGCATACCGGGGATGACGAAGCCATTGATCCGCTCAATGTCGGACTCTGCCCAATCTGCCGGCTGGGTCCCCGAGACAGTATCAATGAATCCTCGCTCGTCGACAGACAGGTAGGCTGGAGAAAGCCAACCGTCTGGTTGGTGCAGATGCTCAACGCGGTATCGACCCGATCGTCCACTCACCATGTCTCTCCTTGTTCGGCGCCTTCGCTCTCGTCAGTCATCATCGCCGGCGTCAGGGCTCTTGCCAGCCGGCTAGACCAGCCGGCCATCTTCAACGACAACGCGCCCGCTCTTGACGACGGTTCGCACAGCATTGCGCCCAAAGCGATAGGCAATATCCTCGTGACGTGGGACATCCAGCACGATGATATCGGCCAAAGCGCCCGGCGCGAGCGTGCCGATTCTCCCGCCACGACCAACAGCCTCGGCGGCTCCCCGCGTCGCGGCCAGGATCGCCTCGCCGGGTGACAATCGGTAATAGCGGCAGCCCAAGGCGACGACGAGCTGCATGCTCGGCATCCAGCCGCCAGGGCAGATGTCTGTCGCGAGCGCAATCCGCATTCCGGCGGTCAGCATTGCTCGGCCATCGGCGAGACGGGGATGATCGACGGCGAAATCGATCGAGGGCATGAGGACGCCAACAACACCAGCGCGAGCGAGCGTCTTCATCTCCTCCGGTGTCGTGTAGTTGAGATGATCCGCCGACACACACCCCAACTTCGCCACCAGACCAGCAGCGCCGGTATGCGAATACTGATCGACATGGATCTTCGGTCGGAGGCCAGATGCCAGCCCGGCCTCGAGGATGCGTTCGGTGTCACTGTTGTCGAAATAGCCGGGCTCGCAGTAGACGTCGCAGAACTCGGCCAACTGCTCATCAGCGACGCGCGGGATCATGTCACTCACGATCATGTCGACGTATCTCGCGCGATCGACGCCAACCGGAACGGCATGAGCGCCGAGAAACGTGCTGACAATATCAACCGGTAGCCGACGCCCGATCTCCCGGCCAGCGCGTAGCATGTCGATCTCTGCCGCAGTCTCAAGACCGTAGCCGCTCTTGCTCTCGATCGTTGTCGTGCCGGCCAGCAGCATTTCTTCGACACGCGGGAGCGCCTCCGCGACGAGTCCATCGACACCCAGTCGTCGAGTCGCATCGACGGTCCCAACGATGCCGACCGGCACACCAGCCGCGCGCAGGACGTTGAGATCGCCTCCGGTCAGCTTGGCCGAATACTCGTCAACACGGCTTCCTCCGAAGACGACATGCGTATGGCAATCGACGAACCCGGGCATGACGACGTTGCCGCCAGCATCGATGACGACGGCGCCATCGAGATCAACCGCTGCTGCGACATCGTCCCATGTGCCAACGACCAGAATCTCATCCCCGGCAACGGCCAGCGCTCCTTCGCGCACGATGCCAGGGTCCCTCTCTCCAGCGCAGGTCAGAAGCTCCGACGCATTCCGGACAATCAGATCCGCACGAGGCCGCGTCATTCCATCCCCTCTGATTTCAGGCTGAACAGTGGCTTGCCGGTCATATCCGCCGACGGGGCAATGTCCAGAAGCTTCAACACGGTTGGCGCAACATCCGCGAGCCGGCCGGAGTCAGGTAGTGCCGCCACTCGCGACAACACGTCGTCCGGGGCGACGACAACGAATGGCACCGGGTTGGTTGTGTGTGCCGTCATTGGATCGCTACTGCCCGGGACGAGCTCTTCCTCCGCGTTGCCATGATCTGCCGTCACCAGAACGACCCCGCCCGCTGCGAGCGTGGCATCGACGATTCGTCCGAGCTGGGCATCGACAGTCTCAGTTGCAACGACTGCAGCAGGGATCACGCCGGTGTGGCCGACCATATCGCAGTTCGCAAAATTGACCACGATGAAGTCGTACGTCCCAGCCTCAATTCCCGTCACGACGGCGTCGCCAACTCCTGCCGCGCTCATCTCCGGCTGCAGATCGTAGGTCGGCACCTTCGGGGAGGGAATCATGGCCCGATCCTCCCCGTCAAACGGCTCCTCGCGGCCGCCGTTGAAGAAGTAGGTGACGTGGGCATACTTCTCTGTCTCAGCAACGTGAAGCTGGCGAAGGCCGGCCTCTGATATCACTCGGGCGATTGGAGAGGTGATCTCAATGGCCGGGAACGCGATCTGCGTGGGAAGATAATCGGCGAATTCGGTCATTGCGACAAAATCGAGATTGGTCGGCCGGTCGGGAAATTCGACGCCCTCGATCGGGGGACCAACCAACGCCTGAGTTAACTGTCGCGCGCGATCCGCCCGGAAGTTGAAGAAGATCACTGAATCGCCGTCACGTATGACGGCTGGATCTGCTGTCGGCTCACGCACCGAGATCGGCTCGATGAACTCATCCGTCGTGCCCGCTCGGTAGCTCTGCTCGATAGCAGCCACAGGATCGTCTGCGATCGAGCCGTCGCCGCGGACCATCAGATCGTAGGCCTTGCGCGTTCGATCCCAGCGGCGATCGCGATCCATCGCGAAGTAGCGGCCGATAACCGACGCAATCTGTCCAACGCCATGCTCGGTGATCATTCCTTCGACCTGACGCAGATAATCGACGCCACCGGTTGGCGACGTATCGCGCCCGTCGAGGATCGCGTGTATCGCGACTCGGTCGACGTCGTGCGCGGCGGCGAGTTGCAGTAGCGCGTCCAGGTGCCGAATGTGCGAATGGACGCCACCATCGGACACGAGTCCGACGAGGTGGAGAGTGCCTTGGCTATCGCGGGCGCGTTCAGCAGCGCGCACCAGCCCGGGGTTACTGAAAAACGATCCGTCCTCGATCGCCAGATCGATCCGCGTGATCGACTGATAGACGACAAACCCACCGCCGAGGTTCAGATGCCCGACCTCCGAGTTTCCCATCTGGCCATCGGGTAAGCCAACATCCCTACCGGAAGTCCGTAGCGTCGTGTGCGGGAATGATGTCCACAACCGGTCGAAGATCGGCGTGTCGGCCTGTGCGATCGCATTGCCGGGTCCCGGCGGCGCCAGTCCCCAACCGTCGAGAACCACGAGGATGACCGGCTTCAATCGAGCGGTGTCGGTCATGATGTTCAGATTATCCCCCTCCGACCAAATGGTCACCCTGCCAGCGATGGATCTTCCGCTCGAGACGCCGCAGCCGTCGTTCGAACGCAGCCGAAGCTTCGACGTCGCCGGCCATCGCAGCGCCATCGGCGCCGCGGCGCGCAATTGTCAGGGCCAGCTCATGATCACCCACCCGGTGCTCGAGATACTTGGCGAGCTCCTCGGCGGCATGAACCCTGATCTCGCGGCTCGGATCGGCCAGCGCCTGCTGCCAGATGGCTCGCGCCTCGTCATAGCGCCGCTGTCGCTTCAAGGTCACCGACAGCTCGCGCACCGCGCGAAGCCGCAGCGTTGCCGGAATCGTCAGAATCGGCCAGCCTGCTTTCAGCTCATCAAGGGTCGTGTCCGAACTTTGAATACGCCATCGATGGATCGCGAGCGCGAGTCGGTCGATTGCATCGGTCGGGCGATCCAGACCGGTCTCGTACGCCTGAACCATCGCGGTGAGTCGGGCAAGCGTCAGGACATCCGCCTGGTTGTGTTCGAAGACCGCGGTGAGATCGTCAACCCGGCGCGTCCGCAAGTAGTCGAAATATAGCTGCGGGATCATCCAACTCGGAGCATCGACCCCGCGCGAGATGCCGAGAACCTGCTGTTCGATCGTGCCGAGCGCGCAGTTCGGGAGCCGGTGCTTCCAGATCGCACGGGCCGATGTCAGCAGGTCAATATGCTGCCCGGGCGATGGGAATGTTTCCGCATGCATTCGGTAGCGTGTGTCTAGTAGCGGCACATCAAACGAACGACCGTTATAGGTAACGAGGCTACTGGCGTCTTGCATTGAGTCCGCCAGACCGCTGAGCAGCGACCGCTCATCTCCAGGATGGCGCATGAAGAACTGGCGCAGCAGAAAGTCGCGACCGACAAACCGGCCAAGCCCTACAAGAAAGACGTAGGTCCCAGTGCCACCCGATAACCCGGTCGTCTCAGTGTCCAGGAAGATCAGCTGGTCGGGGGGACGATATCGATCGCCATAGGTCGCTGCGGCGGCGAACCGTTCGAATGCCAACGTCACTGGCTCGCCCGATATGACACGCTCGATCACGACACAGGGACCCGCGGCAGTCTCGATCAGCCGGCCACCCGCTGGTAATGGCCAGGCGTCATCCGCCAGACGCGGGCGCTGCCTGGCTGTTGTGTCGCGTTCGAGCGCCCCGAAACGTTGCCGAAACGACCGGTCGCTCATCGGGCCTGCCTGCAATTCCTCATACTACACATTGTAGGCGCGCCGCCCCGGTTTGACACCTGTTTTTGCGCGGGCCTAGAATGCCTGTGGGACAGGGAAGTTGAATCCGTGACTGCGCCATCGGTGACGGTTTGAGTAACGCGAGGAGGGTCGACTGCTATGGCCTATCAGGTGACACTGATCCCGGGTGACGGAATTGGGCCGGAGGTATCGACCGCAACGCGGCGTGTCCTCGAGGCGACCGGGATTGCCTTCGAATGGGACGTCCAGGAAGCGGGGATGACCGCGCTCGAGAAATCGGGGGACGTCCTGCCCGACGCAGTGCTGGAATCAATCCGCAAGAACTCGATCGCGCTAAAAGGCCCGCTGACGACTCCGCTGGGAGGCGGGTTCCGAAGCGTCAACGTTGCGTTACGCCATGCGCTAGACCTCTACGTGAACCTGCGTCCGGCCCGCACATACGAGGGAGTGCGCTCGGTCTTCAGTAACATCGATCTTGTCGTCGTTCGCGAGAACATGGAAGACCTCTACGCCGGAGTCGAGTTCGACACCGGCCAGGCCGACACCAAAGAGCTGATCGACACGATCAACCGTCTCAGTCCGCGCAAGGTGCCGGCGTCGGCCGCCATCTCGATCAAGTCGATCACCCCCGAGAACTCCGAGCGGATCGTTCGGTACGCGTTCGACTATGCAGTCAAGAACGAACGCAAGCTGGTGACCGCGGTCCACAAAGCAAATATCATGAAGTTCAGCGATGGACTGTTCCTCCGCGTCTCGCAAGAGGTCGCCAAGGACTACCCTCAAATCGAATACAACGATCGAATCGTCGACAACATGTGTATGCAGCTCGTGCAGCGACCGGAGGATTACGATGTCCTGGTCATGCCGAACCTGTATGGTGACGTGCTCAGCGACCTGACGGCCGGCATGGTTGGCGGGCTTGGCGTTGCGCCGAGCGCGAATATCGGAGAGTACGCCGCCATCTTCGAGCCGATCCACGGCAGCGCCCCGACCCACGCCGGCAAGAACGAGGCAAACCCATCGGCAACGATTCTCAGCGGCGCGATGATGCTTCGGCATATGGGGGAGTTGTCGGCCGCCAAGGCAGTAGAGGCAGCGGTTGCCGAAGTCGTCAAGGCCGGCACGGACGTCACCTACGATCTGCGCCCGGATCGCGACCGTTCGAAGGCCACTGGCACCTCCGAGATGGCGGACGCCATCATCCGCCGATTGTCCGCCTGATAGCCCAGGCGCGAATAAGTCATTTCAACCGATAACCCCCTTGACAGCCAGTCAGGGGGGTTTATACTTTCGATTCCCCGGTGTCCGGCCTTGGTCGGGGACGGGGGTGGAAGTTGGCCAGATCCATTCCGAAATCGCCTTGACAGGGGTTAGGGTGGTGGCTATACTTCCGAGGCTTCGCCA
>CALMXF010000099.1 GCA_937870985.1 uncultured Chloroflexota bacterium | reverse complement strand
ACCACCAACAAACCGGCCAAGAGAGCGGCCACCGCCGCGACCACCGGTCGTGGCCCACGTCTGCGACGATATCGCCTGCCGGATGCGAGGCGGGCTCGAAATCTGCGCTGCGCTTGAGCAGCGGTTGGGGCCAGCCGGGGCGCCGGCCTTCAACGGCGCTGTCACCTGGCACACAAGTCCATGCCTCGGGCAATGCGAACGGGCGCCGGCCGTGCTCTTTCAGCAGGCAGGCGAGGCGCCAGTCGAAATGGTCATCGCGCCGGCCGACATCCCGACAACGCTAGCCGGAATTCTGGACGGGCCCGGACAGATCGTCCCCCGAAGTGGCGGCGCGACATCGGCGCCGCAAGCAGCCGACCCTGAGGAACACGGACTGCGACTTCTGCGCCGAGTCGGACGAGTGGATCCGACGAGTATCGACGCCTACCGCGCCAGTGGCGGGTATGAGGGTCTGCGGGTGGCCTTCGCGATCGGCCAGGAAGGGGTCATTCGGGAGGTGACCGAATCGCGGCTGATGGGCCGCGGGGGTGCTGCCTTCCCGACCGGCCGGAAGTGGAACGACGTCGCCCGCGCGCCTGGTCGCCCGCACTATCTGATTTGCAATGCCGACGAGTCTGAGCCCGGCACGTTCAAGGATCGCATCCTGATGGAGGAAGATCCGTTCGCCGTTATCGAGGCAATGACGATCGGCGGATACGCCACCAACTGCGACCATGGATTCATCTACATCCGCAGCGAATACCCGCTTGCTGCGCGACGGCTGCAGGACGCGATTGACAGCGCCCGTCATCGCGGGCTGCTCGGCGACGACATCATGGGTTCAGGCTTCTCGTTCGACATCACGATTCGTCGTGGATCCGGCGCTTATATCGCGGGCGAAGAAACGGCGCTCTTCAACTCGATCGAAGGTCTACGCGCCGAGCCACGCAACAAGCCACCGTTCCCAACCCAGGCCGGCCTGTTCCGAAAGCCAACGCTGGTCAACAACGTCGAGACGTTCGTCAACATCCCCGATATCGTCCGCTTCGGCGGGCCGGCCTACGCCGCGATCGGCACGGCTGGATCAACGGGCACACGGTTGTTCTGTCTCGCTGGAAGGGTAGAACGACCGGGTGTCTATGAGTTCCCCTTTGGCGTCACCCTACGACAGGTGATCGAGGCGGCCGGCGGAGTCAAGGACGGTGGGACACTGACCGCCATCCTGTTCGGCGGCGCAGCTGGAACCTTCCTGACACCGGACGAGATCGATGTCCCGCTGTCCTTCGAGGGGACTCGCGAGATCGGCGCGTCACTCGGCTCAGGCGTCGTCATGCTCTTCGATGACAAAGTTGACCTCGCGGACACGGTGATGCGCATCGCGGCATTCTTCAGAGACGAGTCCTGTGGGCAATGCGTGCCGTGTCGAGTCGGCACCGTGCGCCAGCAAGAGGCGCTCCAACGCCTGGCCGCTGGAGCAACAATCGGATCCGCGGCAGACGAGCACCAGCGCCTTACGGACCTCGCGACCGTGATGCGCGACGCGTCGATTTGCGGGCTGGGCCAGGCTGCGGCAAACGCGGTCCAGTCGGCGATTGAGAAGCTCCCGGTCTTCCAGAACGGACGAACCCCATGACAACACTGATCACACGCGCCCAACTACTGCGTCGCACGGTTACGCTGCAGATCGATGGTCACGAGGTGACTGTCCCAGAGGGGACGACCATCCTTGACGCAGCAAAGCGGGTCGCGATCGACACGCCAACGCTGTGCTACGGAGAAACGCTGACGCCAGTGAACGTCTGCCGCGTCTGCGTTGTCGAGGTCGAGGGCTCACGGGTTCTCGTCCCGGCCTGTTCCCGGCCGGTCGAGCCGGGCATGGTCGTCCACACCGACAGCGAGCGCGTCCGCCATAGCCGCAAGCTGGTCATGGAGCTACTCGGCTCGTCGGTTGATATGGGCTACGCGAGCAACGAGGTCCAGGGCTACTTTGAGACGTATTCAGCCGAGCCCGAACGTTTCGGACCAGCTGCGCCGCCGGAGACGCTTGGCCCCCGCGACTCGGCACAGGCCGGCCACCACGAGGATGCGCCTGAAGGCTACGCCGCGACGGTCGACCAGCCTGCCAAGATCGACAACGCGCTCTATATCCGCGACTACTCGCGCTGCATCCTGTGCTATCGCTGTGTTGAGGCGTGCGGCGTCGATCACCAGAACACGTTCGCGATCGCAACCGCCGGCCGGGGGTTCGAGGCCCGTATCTCCACCGAGCTCGACCTTCCGTTGGGTGATTCGGCCTGCGTCTTCTGCGGCAACTGCATCGAAGTCTGCCCGACCGGCGCATTGATGTTCACGACCGAATACGAGATGCGCCAGAACGGCTCCTGGCACGAGGAGGAGCAGACCGTCACGGATACGATCTGCCCGTACTGCGGCGTCGGCTGCACGCTCTCGTTGCACGTACAGGACAACCGCATCGTCAAGGTGACCTCCCCGGCCGACCATGACATCACACTCGGAAACCTGTGTATCAAGGGGCGCTTCGGCTGGGAATTCGTCCAGAACCGCGCGGAGTCATCCCCGGGCGATGGGGCGAGGCCCGATGGCGCGGGCGACTGAGCAGGCAGCGCAGGCGCCCATCCGCGTAATCCGAGTCTCCGATGGCGGCAACGACGCCGGCAACGATGCCGTCGCAGTCGAGGAACCAATGGAGATCCGGCTCGTGCAGGAGTCGGCCGGCGGATCGATCCGCCGGCCGATCGCAGTCACGATGCGGACTCCCGGAGATGACTTCGAGCTCGCGGTCGGCTTCCTGTTCGGCGAAGGGATCGTTCGCGCGCGAGAGGATATTCTCGATATTTCCTACTGCCTCGATGATGACGTGCGCGAGGAACAGTATCTCAACGTTGTCTCGGTCACCGTCCGACCAGAGCTACCGATTGATCTCGCGCGTGTCGAGCGCAACTTCTATACGACTTCCAGCTGTGGGATCTGCGGCAAAGCCTCGCTGGAGGCGCTGGAGCTGCAGGCCTGCCAGCCAGTGGCATCTGGTCCATTCGCTGCGCCGGCCATTATCCGCCAGCTGCCCGCCCGGCTCCGAGCCGCTCAACCGGTCTTCCGCACCACCGGAGGGTTGCACGCCGCCGGGCTGTTTGACACAGACGGCACGTTGATCGACCTCCGAGAGGATGTCGGCCGGCACAACGCACTCGACAAGCTGATTGGCCGGCAGGTGATCCTGGGCAGAGCCCCGCTGGATACGCAGATCATGCTGCTGAGTGGTCGGGCCAGCTTTGAGCTACTCCAGAAGGCGCTGATGGCACGGATCTCGATCGTCGCAGCGGTGGGCGCGCCATCCAGCCTGGCGGTCTCGCTGGCAGAGCGATTCAACATCACCCTTTGCGGCTTCGTCCGCGACGACGGCTTCAATATCTACACCGGGGCCGAGCGGCTGGGTTTCGAGCCCGAATGACGCGCATGCCGCAACAACGGGCTCTCCTCGCCCTGGCTATCGTCATGGATGTGACAATAATCGCTGGTGACCGCTGACTCGTGCAGGCAATCCGTCGCGAATGACGAAGAACGGCTATCATTCCGCGGGTCGACTCGCGGAGCTTCAGAAAGATGGCGTCATGCCAGGATCGACAACCGAGCGAATGCTGCACCCCGACGAGGCGCGGGCGATTGTGATGGCACATGCTGTCCCGCTCACCCCGGAGATCGTGACACTCGTCGCGGCCGGTGACCGCATCCTGGCCGAGGCACTCGTCGCAGATATAAGCCTTCCGACGTTCCCGGCCGCGACGATGGACGGCTACGCCGTCATCCATGACGATCCCGCGTCGTCACGGCTCATCCTCGGATCTGGCTTCGCGGGTGACGCGGCGACAGTCACAGTCACGCCAGGAAGCGCGGCGAAGATCATGACCGGCGCGCCAGTGCCGGATGGCGCCGACGCAGTGGTGCCGGTCGAACGGACCGCGAGCATCGACGGTCGGGTGGAAATCCAGCAGTCGTCGGTCCGGATCGGTGAAAACATCCGGCCAATCGGCGCCGACCTGCGTGCCGGCGAGATGCTCATTCCCGCTGGCGCCCGGATCGGGCCGGCCGAGCTGGGGTTGCTCGCGTCCCTCGG
>CALMXF010000098.1 GCA_937870985.1 uncultured Chloroflexota bacterium | reverse complement strand
CCGGGGATGTCGAGCGGGTCGGCGGCCATGTCGCCGCAGTCGACGATGCGGACGGCGCGCCCCTCCACTAGCGGGCCGTCGAGATCAAAGTCGTAATGCTCGATGAAGCGGCCGTAGCCGAACCTCTGTGACTGCGCCCGTAGCGCTGTCGGCGCGGTGGAGCAGGGGCCGGCCACGCCAGCCATGCCATAGGGGACGCCGTAGGGGATGCCGAGGATGGCGACGTCAGCGTTGAGGTTCGCCATGTCGCCGGCTAGCGGCGCGTTGAGGAACGTCTGGCCGCCGCCCGGCGGGGTTGTCAGGGGGTTGGGCATGCCATGACTCCTTCGTTACTCCAGCCGCGTGAGGGCTTCGTAGGGACAGGACCCGGCCTGTCCCGCCGTCCGCAGACGGCAATCCCCGCGTCCCGATGTTGCTCCAGCCGCGTGAGGGCTTCGTAGGGACAGGACCCGGCCTGTCCCGCCGTCCGCAGACGGCAATCCCCGCGTCCCGGTGTGCTTGGCGTCGGCCGAGCGGTCTGGCATCGGCGGGGGAGTGCGCCCATCGCCCAGATGGCGCCCGGGCGCCGGACAGGCCGGGGCCTGTCCGTACGCATCGTTCATCCTTGCGTGGTGTAGCGGTCGCCGTCGCGGGTGAGGCGGCCGTCTTCGACGAGCTTGTCGAGGTTGGCCTGCAGGGTGCTGCGGGCGGCGAACGAGAGGTGGTCGAGGATGCCGGGGTAAATGATCGGCAGCAGCTCCTTCAGCGTCGCCGCGCCGCCCACGACGGCGTCGTAGACCTCCGTCTCGCGCGTCTGCCGGTGCTCGATGTACTCCTCGATCTTCGCCCTTGTGGCCGGGATTACCGGGCCGTGGCCGGGGCAGGTCAGCGAGAAGGGCGCGATTTCGTCGGCCGCCAGCAGCCGTCGAAGGCTGTCCATGTACTGGCGCATGCTGCCGTTCGGCGGGAAGATGCCGACGCTGCCGAAGCCGGAGATCATGTCGCCGGCGATCAGCACCCGGCTCCGCGGCTCGACGATGCAGACATGGCCGGGGGAGTGGCCGGGGGTGAAGATCGTCTCAACGGCGAAGCCGTCGCCTTCGATGGTCTCGCCGTCCTCGATCCAGTGATCGACGACCAGCCCCTTTGCGAAATGCGCGATTTGCGCCCGCTCCAGCGGATGCGCCCAGACCGGCGCGCCGGTTGCCTGCTTGAGCATCGTGGCGTTCCCGACGTGGTCTGGATGGCAATGGGTCAGGACGATCCGGGTGATCCGGGCAAGGTCGATGCCGCTGGCGGCGATCGCGTCGAGTAGCGCTTGCTCACTGCCGTGGTCGCCGGTGTCGACGAGCATCAGCGGGCCACCCTGGTCGACATATCCCAGAAGGAACACATTGGTCGGCTGGCCGGCCATCATCCCGGTGTTCGGCACGCCGAACATCAGAATATCCGGCGCGTCGGTTGGCAGTGTGTCAGCCGTTTCGCCAGCGGCCGGCTCGCGTCGGAAGACACGCGCTGTCACCGGCTCGAAGTGCGGCGCGGCGTCGTCGCGGACCTGGACCGGCAGGCCTTGCCAGCGGCCGCCCTGGTGAAAGCGCGCGTAGCGTTCGTCGTCGCTCACCGAGCCTCCTTCGTCGGGCTGAGGTTATCAATGAAGACCGGCACGTCGAAGTAGCGGATATCAGGAGGCGTGCCGTAGAGCGTGGCCGCCTTCGCCTTCCACTCGTCGGTGTAGACTGCCTCGGCCGCCTCGCGTGACTCCCAGAGATAGAAGCCGCCCAGGTCGGCGCCATCCTCGGCGTAGATGTATGCCTTGGCATGCAGGCCGGCGCGACCCCGATAATTGGGCGCGGTCGTCTCGAAGCGGCTCACCGCGTCGCTTTGCGGCATCCCGTCACCATTCCCGAACAGCACCAGCGCGGCGATCATCCTCGTCCCCCTCCTGCCGACAATTCATCTCGTTGCAGGATACCAGCCGTTCAGCCTGCCCGGGCGTACCCCGGACATCGAATGACGGCGTCTCTGCCAGCGCCGCTTCCTCCTCGATACGCGATTGCTGAAACGAGATTGTCACGAACACGAGGGATTGTTGACGGAATTCTCACGTGCTGCCACCCATACTGTCACCGGACATATTCACAGTTCTCCATGCGCCTGGCTCTGGCTCTGTAGTGGTTTCTCGGCGAGGAGGTTCGATATGGCCTCTGCTGCGCGCTCGTCCCGTTCGGACGCAGGCGGCGCGTCGTCCTCGGCGTGTCCCGCGTGCGGAGCGGCGGTCGATTCGTCGCAGGCGTACTGCGATGAGTGTGGGGTGGCGTTGCCGCCCAAACCGGCAGACATCCGCGGCACGCTGGAGTGGGGCTACCGCATTCCCGTACTCAGCCGCTACTTGCTTGGAACGATGCTGTGGGTGGTCGCCCTGTCGGTCGGCGGAATGCAGGTGGTCGTGTTCATCGCTGGCCTGGTGTTTGCCCGCGAGGTTATTCTGCTGCCCTGGCAGATTCTCGGTCTCGTCATGCTGATCGTCTTCGGGCTCGCGCTCATCGCGATGACGCTTCTGCACGTCATTCGGACGGAGACCCGCTTCCGCGTTAATGCTAACGGCGTGTCCTGGCGCAGCGGATCGCGCGAGTCGCGCCTGATGGTCGGGATCGCGCTGCTCGGTCTGCTCATGCGCAAGCCGACCGTCGCGGGCGCTGGCATGCTCGCGTCCTCGGCCACATCCGGGTCGATCCGCTGGCGTGACATCAGCCGTGTCGTTGTCCACCCACGTGAGCGAGCCATCTCGCTACGGTCCGGCTGGCGGACGGTGCAGCGGGTCTATTGCCCTGCTGCGCTCTTCGATGAGGTCGTCGAATATGTCAATGAACATGTATCACACGCCCCAGCACGGAGGCGATCATGATTGCGCGAGTCGTGCGGGTTACTATCCTGCTGCTTCTGGTCGGCCAGATGTTGGTCATCGCGCCTCCGCGGGGCGCATCGGCTGAAGATCAGGACACCTCCAAGCTGGGCTTCACCCATGGTCCTCTCCCGACGGGCTGGTCCGAGGCGCCGCTGCCGGATGACAAATATTTGTATACAACGTTCACCGCTGGCGCGGAGACCGGCACGGACTGGCCGGGGATCACCGTGGCCGATCTCATGCCGATGGGCGGGACTGTGGAGATGTGTCTGGCTGGTGAGATGCTGCCGAAGGACGGCGACAATCTCTCGTACTGGGGTACGGGAGATGTCCGGTTCCGGACGGGGTTCCCCATCGAAGACGGAGCGTTCGAGGCCGGGAGCTGGAGAGCCCAGACGCGCACGATCGATGGCAATGTGGAGCGATGGACGTCGGAGACGGGCTGGGAGCCCTGGGTCGGGATTCGGTATCGCTCCTACTGTGTCGACCTCCCGGGCGCGAACCGGGCGATCGGCATCCTCGCGATGTGGGTAGGCAACCAGGAAATGGAGGTTGAAAACTTCATCCGCACGTTCCAGTTCGCCGGTAACGAGCTCGCGCTCTGCGAGGAGGCCTGGCGCTACTTTGGCCGAGCCGCGCTATACGAACGCTTCCCCGACCCATCATCTCCAACCAAGATCCGAAAGAGCGGCGACCAACTCCTGGTTGACATCATGACCGGCATCTCGGACTACGACTTCAAACACCAGGACGCGCCAAGCTACACCTCCGTCTCCTGGCGTGGGACGCTGCGGGCGATCGACTGGCTGGGCCACGAAGGTGGCATGAGCAAGTTCATGGTGAACTCGTGGTCGGATCGTGATCTCAATTTGGCAACGCCGGATGACACCGTCGAGCTTATCTCGGTCAACGTGGTCGCCGACGAGTTCTCATTCAACAATCCGGACGACGCGTTGCTGCATTGGGGAGGGCCGGGGACCGAGCCAGCACTACTCGCGGCCATCAAGGCACGCGTGGACAACGATCCGGCACACGCGAAGCTTAGCCCGGCCGATGTGACGTACCTGGCGCTGGAGCAGACGAAGGGTGACGTCCGGCAGGCGATGTTGCTGGTCCACAACACGATGCGGTCGGCCGGCCGCGACGACGCGTTCTTGCCCGGCACTGGGGATACGCCGTCCACTGGGGTGGTGTACGAGCCGTCGCTGTTCACCGATTATCTCGAGCCGATTCGCGGATATCCGGGACGCACCTTCGCGAATGCGCAGGATGCTGCTGAGAACGGCGACAACGCCGGGCCGTGGTACCACCTGTTCGGCACGACGTTCTTCGAGATGCAGGCCATGGGCGACATCGGCGTGGCGCCATTGGCGTTTGGCGTCCTCAACATGCCGCGCGCACTGCTGACCTCCATCTACACCAGCTACTTGCAGAACCTGTTTGCCGATGAGGCCAGCATGGCATCGGACTTCAGCAACGTCGCCGAGCAGTGGTTGCGTTGGGTCGGAGGGTCCGAGGCGGATCCGGAGAAGTTCTGCTTCAACGTCTGGGGCGCGAAGATCGGCCACGAGCTGCACAACTACTACAGCCAGCGAGAGAACGGGATCCGTTGGGGGCCGCCGGGCGCGCAGAAGCCGGCTGGTCCGAGCACTCCGCAACTCCCCGGAGAGCCGCCGCCGGCTGGCCAGGCGCCATCGCTATCGTCCGATACGGTCCATCTCGACGCTGTCGGTCCGGCTGCAGCCTCGGGAACCAGCCCCGACCTGTACCAGACGCAATCGCCAGTCAGCGTGACGTGGCGTGGTTCCAGCGGCGAGCTGCGGCTGGATCAGGACACCGAGACGCTGACGGGGTGGTATCCCCTGCAACTCGTGCCGCTGCTGGAGCCTGAGTCGGAGACCTGGGGCGTGACCTGGGTCGACCTCGGCGCTGAGTCGCACGAAATCGTGTTCGAAGCCTCGGACGACGGGACGTTCACGCTCCTCTGGCGAGATGGCGACAGCGGCCGGGTCGATCTCTGGTCGGCGCCAGTCGCCACAGGCGACGTGTTGACGATGGCCGTCGATCCACGGAGCGAGGAACGGGAACTCCTGCTCGCCGATGGGTCCGCCGTCGCGCCGATTGTGAGCCTGACGCCGGACGATGAAGCAGTGGTTCAGCCGCCGTCCGGATCAGATGACGAGCCGACGGTCGGTGTCGCAACACGCACTCCCGAGAGTGACCAGACCGGACTCATTGCCAAGGTGATTGCGGGGTTCGTGGTTCTGCTTGGCGGGGCGCTGTGGCTGCGGTCGCGCGGAAAGCGTAATCAGGCGACGAAGGCTGCTGCGGCGTCCGCGCCGAAGCAGTCCCGGA
>CALMXF010000097.1 GCA_937870985.1 uncultured Chloroflexota bacterium | reverse complement strand
TGTCGGGGTTGCCGATGGCGACTCGCAAGCCGCGACGAGCAGCGCAGCCAGCAGCGCCAGGACAATCCATAGACGTCGAGTCACCATTGCTTCTCCCCCTCAACCAGAGTCTGCCATGCCGGCCCTCGCCAGGGCGCGTAGGATTCAATCAGACAGCGCGAGGGGAGTAATCAATGCGAGAGCCGACAACAACCGCCATCGACATGCCGCTTCGGACACCCACTGGCGAAACGGTCCAGATGTCCGACATCTGGCGCACAGGGACGACCGCATTCACATTCATCCGCTACCTGTCCTGTGTGTTCTGCAAGGAGCAGGTCCGCTCCTATAAGTCGTCAGCGAACGCGCTTAGCCGTGCCGGCCTGCGGGTAGTCATCGTGACTCCAGCCTCGGTTGAGGACACCGCGTTCTTCGCCGCTGGCCTCGACCTGCCGTTCCCCGTCTATTGCGATCCCGAGCAGGCAGCCTACGCCGCCTACGGGTTTGAGAAGGGCTCGATCGGTCAGCTGATCAACCCGCACATCATCGCGCGAGGCGCGCAGGCAACGCTCCGCGGCAATTTCCTGGCTCTTCCGAAGGGGGGAGATCCTCGCCAACTGCCGGGAACCGCGATTATCGCGGAGGACGGACAGCTCCTCCACGTCCACATCGCGCATGACGCCTCCGACTACCTCAGCCTCGACGAGCTGCTGGTGGTCGCCCGACATCTCGGGATTCAGGCGGGCAGCTAACCGCCGGGCGGAGCGCCCGTCCCGAACGCCGTGTCGTCCGCCACACGCGTCTCGCGAACCAGTAGCGCGAGGATGAGGGATGCGGACAAGCCGACGCCGGCCAGAATGAACGACGTGTACTCGAAGCCGACCGCATCGGTCAGGCTGCCAACCGCCAGCGGCCCGCCGGCCCGGCCGGTGTCACCGATCAACCGCCAGAGCCCGAGGAATTCGCCGGTCGCGCCGGGCGGCGCGAGGTCAGCGCCGAGCGTCATCATCGTTCCGGTTCCCAGACCGTTGCCCAGCCCGATGATCGTCGCCGCGGCCATCAGCGTCAGGTAGTCGGTCGTAAAGGGGATCAGGACCATCCCGACCGCCATGATTGCAAACGATGGGACTGCGGCGACCTTGCGGCCGAAGCGATCCATCAGATAGCCGGCCGGGATGAAGAGGATCATGTCAACGCTCGACGACGCCGACTGGATCAGCCCGACCTGTCCGGCATTCAGGCCCAGGATAGCCAGGCCGTAGAACGGGATGATCGTCTGCCGGCCGGCGCGAATCATCTGCGCGAAGGTCTGGGCGACGCTCGCCGCGCTCAGGTCGCGCCAGCTTGATCGCACCATCTCACGAACCAGCGCCCAACGCACATGTCGCTCGGCGTGGACCGCGACGTGCGTGTCCTGGACGAATATCCACGACACAATGAGGGCGACGATGCCGAGAAGGCCGGCGACGAGGAACGATGCAGTGAGACCAAACCAGGTGCCGATGAGCCCGCCAATGGCTGGCCCGCCGAACACACCGATCCGGTTGATGCCCCCGAAGACGGAGATCGCTCTCCCCCGCTGGCGCGGGTCGATCGCTTCGGTGATGAATGCGTGCCGCGAAAGCCCCCACATCGCCGTTCCGACGCCGGCGAGCAGCCGCAACGCGATGAGCTGGTTAACGCTGGTCGCGGCAACGAGGGCAAGCGTCCCGAAGCCAACGAGCGCTGCGCCAAGGAGCATCGTTGGCTTCAGCCCGACCCGGCCAAGTAACATCCCTGCCGGCAGATCGGCGATCAGTGTTCCGATCCCGGCCGCGGCCAGCACGAGGCTCGCGACGGCGAACGAGACATCGAACGAGAGCGCGAAGGCCGGCAGCGTCGGCAGCAGAAGCCCCTCGGCAAAACCCAGCAACGCCGTGGGGACGTAGACGGGCAACAGTAGCGCTCTCCGTGACGCGCGCTGCTGAGTCCGTCGATCGATATCCATCGGTCAGAAATACTCCCCGGAGCCGGCAGCCCGCGCCACCCAGCAGTCGAGGATCGTAACATGTACATTGGCCGGCACAACCACCGGCAGGCGACGAAGGAAAGGACAGGCTTGACGATGCCCAGCAAGTTTCGGCTCGAGCACGTGGCAATCCCCGCCCACGGCGCGCTTTTCGAGGAGACGGTCAACTTCTACCACGAGATGTTTGGCATGCAGATGATTCGCGACGTTCGCGGCAACGGCCAACACTTTGCCTTTCTCTCCGATGGCCAGGGCGGGGTGATCGAGGTCCTCGACGTTCCCGGCCCTCCACTCCCTGCCCCATCGCATCTCGCGTTCATGGTGCCGTTGTCGGAGTTCGAGGCAACTCACGACCGCCTCGCCGAGCAGGGCATTGCGTTCGACCCGATCGTCGAAAACACGTCCGGCGATCTCATCGCCTACTTCCGCGACCCCGCCGAGAACACCGCTCAGCTTATCGGCCGCAAGGATCCTTTGGGGCACTAGACTGCACCGCAGGATGCCCGGCGCGACGAACGATCGAAATGGAGCAACAGTAGATGGCGCAAGCGACGATTGGCGATGGACGAACGATTCATTATGACGAGTGGTCAGGCGAAGGCATGCCAGTCGTGCTGATCACCGGGCTAGGCGGCTTCCGGGCCAGCTGGCGGCCCGTCGCCGAGCAGCTTGCGCCGGAATTCCAGGTGGTCGCCCCGGATAATCGCGACGCTGGCGAGAACGATCCCGAGGATCTGGACTACACGATCTCGGACATGGCCGGCGATATCGCCGCGCTGCTCGCCGTGCGTGGAATCGAGCGCGCGTCCGTCGTCGGACACTCGATGGGCGGCTTCATCGCGCTTCACCTCGCGACGGAGCATCCTGAGCAAGTGGCAAAGCTGGTCCTCGTTGGCACGTCGCCGGCCGCCGGGCTAGCGATTGGCCAGCCATTCCCGCCGCCGCCTCACGAAAGCTGGATCGTTGATCCGGTCGAACGCTCCATGGCGGCGCTGCCACAGTCCTACGCGCCCGGGTTCTTCGACCTCCACCCGGAGAAGCTGGGTGAGTTCTCCGAAACAGGGCGCGGCAACCGCATCACGCGTGACGGCTACGCCCGGCAGGCTGCCGCAATCAACGATTCACACGATGTCCGGCCCCAGTTGGCTGGTATTACCGCGCCGACCCTCGTGATCCACGGCGAGGTGGATTCGACCATCTCGGTCAAGGGTGGCCGGCTCCTGGTGAACGGCATCCCTGGCGCTGAGATGCTGGTCTACCCTGGCGTCGGACACCACCCGATGCGCGAGGATCCGGCGCGATTCATCGAGGATCTGCGGGCATTCCTCCGCAGGGCTGACTGAGCCCGTCAGACCAACGACGCGCGGCTCGGGTTCCGACCAGAGGTCAGTGCGTCAGGCATTCCCGGAGAATCGTCGCGCCGGTGACGATCTCCGGGATCTCTAGCCCGCCATAGCCGAGCAACAGCCCGTTTGGAGGCGTGCCGCCGTCAGCGTAGCCGGCCAGCGTCGACACTACGACCCCGCGCTCTCGGGCACGTTGCCGGGTGGTCTCAGCATCGAGCGCGGGATCGAGCTCGAGAAACACGTGGAGCCCGGCCTCGAGTCCACGCAACGTCACCCGATCCGCAATCGGAGCAAGCGCGTCGGCGAGCGCCGCGCGCTTCCCGGCATAGACGCGCCGCATCCGCCGAACGTGACGATCGAGGTTGCCGTCGGCAATAAACGCTGCAAGTGCCCGCTGGAGCGGCCAGGCGGTGTGATGATCGACCAGCCGCTTCATCCGGACGACCCGGTCGCGCAGCGGCGCCGGGCCAATCAGATACCCAACCCGCAGCGATGGGGCTAGCAGCTTCGAGAATGTGCCGACATAGGCGACTCGGCCGGCCTGATCCAGGCCGGCCAGCGCGGGAAGTGGCGGGCCATCGTAGCGGTATTCACTATCGTAATCGTCCTCGATGACCAACGCGTCTGCCTCCAGAGCCCACTCCAGCAGGGCCATCCGCCGCGCCAACGACATCCTGACACCGAGCGGGTACTGGTGCGATGGGGTGACGTAGGTAAGCAACGGCGCCGGTCTGCTCGCCGAAAGCAGATCGACACGCAGCCCGTCGTCATCCACTCCGATCGGCACGATTCGAGCGCCGCTCGCCACGAGAACAGCGCGGGCTACCGGATAGCCCGGGTTCTCGAAGCCGACGCTATCGCCAGGGAGTAGTGTCGCCCGCGCGACCAGGTCGAGCGCCTGAATCGCCCCGGACGTAACCACGACATCCGACGCGTCGCAGATAACGCCACGCGAGCGACGGACGTAGGATGCGATCGCCTCGCGCAACAGCGGTTCGCCAGCCGGGTCGCCATAGCCGGTCGGGACCGGCTCGGTCGCAACAGCCTGCCAGACACGCCGCCAGGCATCGGCCGGCAATTGATTCGTTGTTGGCTCGCCCAGGCGAAAATCAATCGTGCCAGGTTGCTCCGGGTCGGCCGGCGGCAGATCCGGTAACGGACGCAACCAGCGCGGCGTCCCGCTCGGCGCCGGGATCGCGCGGCCCGACATGGCTTGCAGATCGCCCGCGACATAGGTGCCGGACCCATGGCGGCCCTCGATATACCCCTCGGCGAACAGCTCGTCGTAGGTAGCCAGCGC
>CALMXF010000096.1 GCA_937870985.1 uncultured Chloroflexota bacterium | reverse complement strand
GCATGGGCGCGGCAGGTTCGTCATCCTCTGGAGCCAGGTCCGGCATGCATCCAGCTGATCGCCGACACAAATCACAGGCGCCGCTCGCCGGCCGCTCCGATCGACCATCGTCGGATGGTCATTCGTTGCGTATCTCCCAGCGCCTGTTCGACGAGATCATCGAGCATCTCGAGCTCATGCGCCCGAACGAGGGTTGCGGGCTGATTGCGTTCACAGACGACGAGCCGGTGCAGATCTACCCCGGCACGAACATCCTCGACAGCCCGACTCGCTACCGGATGGACGACGCCGAGGTTCTCGAAGCAGTAGCCGACATGAACGCGCGCGACTGGTGGCTCGGGGCGATCTTTCATTCGCACCCCACCTCGCCGCCGGTCCCGTCGTCAACCGATCTACGCGAGGCCAACTGGCCCGATGCGCTGATGATCATCGTCTCGTTTCAGACGGACGAGCCGGAAGCCCGCGCCTACGCGATCCACGACCGGGGATATACCGAGATCGCAATCGAGGTTATCCCGGATCGTCTCGACTGGCTCGCGCCACTGCGCCGCTGGTCGACCGCGTACGCCGGCCATTGGCCAGCCCAATCTCCTCTCTGGCAACCGGTTGTCGCTGGCTTTTCGACGACGAACGAGGATCTTGAGGATGACCCGCTCATCGACACCTTCGAGCCGCCTCGGCGCGCGGTCATCGGCATCCTCGGCGGCATGGGACCACTCGCGACAGCTGACCTGTATCGGAAGATCATCGAGCTAACCCCGGCCGATCGCGACCAGAGCCATATCCCCGTCATCATCTACGCCGATCCTCGCGTCCCCGATCGAACCGACGCGCTGCTGCACGGCGGCGAGAGCCCGATCCCGTGGCTTGTGCGTGGGGCGCGAGCGCTGGACGCGCTCGGCGCGGACTTCATCGTCGTGCCGTGCAATACGGCTCATGCGTTTCTTGACGAAGTCCAGCCACGAGTGGAGCCGCCGATTCTGAGCATGATCGACGCCGCCGCCGATGAGATTCGTCTCGATTGGCCAGACGCCGAGATCGTCGGGCTGCTGGCGACAAGCGGCACGATCTCCGCCGAGATCTATCAGCAAGCGCTGCTGGCACGCGGGATCGACGCAATCGTGCCGGATGACGACATCCAGGAGCGCTGCGTCATGGCCGCGATCCGGGCAGTCAAGGCCGGTCGGTCGGTGGACGAGGCGACCGCGCTGCTCGTGGAAGCAGCCGAACATCTCGCCGACCGTGGAGCTGAGGTGCTGCTGGCGGCCTGCACCGAGATTCCGGTCGCGCTCCAGCAGCCGAATATCGAAACACCGCTGGTCGACGCCACGCTCGCGCTAGCACGCGCTGCGGTGCAGACAGCACTCCATCTCGACGGTTCGGCCCAGTGGGAGACATCGACAACGGGTTGGGGGCTGCCGGACAACGCCGGATAGCCAGCGCACGAACGAGCCGAACAGACTACAATGGGTGCCAGCGGTCGTCGGATGAACGAGGCGAGGATGGGGAACCTGCCGATGATGGACGAGTACGAGCAGATTACGATCCGCCTGGCGCACATGATCAACTACCTGTCGAAGCGGGTTACACCCCAGCGCGACATGTCACGCGTGGATCGCGCTCCCGAGCGCGGAGAGTGGTCGGTTCGCCAGATCGTCGCTCACCTGCGCGACACCGAGGCACGCGTCTATCCAAAGCTGTTTGCAATCGCAAACTACGACTTCCCCGACCTGCGAGAGCTACCACCTCCAATCGTCACCACGGACAATCAGGAGATCTCGATCTTCACCGTCATGAGTCAATTCCGACGGCTCAGGCAGAGCACACTCTCTCTGTTGCGCGCGCTACCGGATGACGCCTGGATCCGCGCTGGCACTGATATCGATAACCGCACCGTAACGATCAGGGATCTGGCTCTCTCCCTGCAGACTCACGATGCCGAGCATCTCGCTCAGATCGACCAGACACTGATCGCACGCGACGCCCTGCCGCACCACGTCACGCCGCTCGTCCTCTCCTGAGCCTGGAAACGGCCGGATGCGCCAACAACGGACCGGAGGTTGCGAATGAGCTCGCAGCCGTTTCGCCATACTGCCGAACAAGTCGACAGGGTCAAGCAGTCGATGCGTCGGGCCTGGAATTTGCCGGGCGCCGGATACGGTGAGATGGCGGAGACGCTTCGTCCAGCCGTCGAGCGACTGATCGACGCCGCCGGAATCGCGCCGGGCGCACGCGTGCTCGACGG
>CALMXF010000095.1 GCA_937870985.1 uncultured Chloroflexota bacterium | reverse complement strand
GTTCGGCTTCGGCCCGGCCGATCTCGGCGTCGCGCTTGACCTCGGCGGTGCGCCGCTGGCCGAGCGCGTCCAGATATCCATTCGGGTCACTGATCTGCTGAATGGTCAGTACGTCGATATCGATACCCATCCGACGAAGGTCTTGCGCGGATTCCGCCGTCATTCGCTGGGCGAAAGCCTGCCGGTCGGTGTTGATCTCTTCGACGGTGAGCGTGCCAAGGATGGAGCGAAGATGGCCCTCCATCGTCTGGAAGATGACGTTGCGAATCTGATCGGGATCCATGCTGAGGAAGCGCTCGATGGCGTTGCCAATCGAATAATCGTCGGAGCCGACCTTGACGTTCGCGACGGCGTCGACTGCGACCGGCACGCCCTCCTTGGTGTATGCGGACTGGATCTTCAGCGGAATGGTGATGACGTTGAGGGAGAGGTAATCCACCCGTTCAAGGATCGGGATTCGAACACTCGAGCCACCCTTGATAATGCGGTAGCCGACCGTCTGTCGCTCCCCGGTCTCCGGATTGTCGATGATGCGTTTGCGGCCGGAGAAGATGGCGACGGTGCTTGGCGGAACCTTGATGATGTTGGTGTTGACCAGCGCGACCAGGCCGGCCAGCGCGGCAAGAACGAAGAGGACGCCGAGCGTCACGACGATGTAGTCCATCTAGCTGCTCCTGCTTTCGCTGGTGGCGTCCGCTGGCGCAGCCGCCGGTTCGATGCGTTCGACAAGGACGGAGCTGCCGAGTGTCTCAATGACTCGGACACTGATGCCGACGGGGATCGCGGACCCGTCGCTCGTGCGGGCGATCAGCTGGCGGGTGCTATCGGCTGCGGTCACGAGCACCTCGCCGACATCGCCGACCGGGATCCCGATCGTGACCTGGCCGCGTCGTCCGACGAGGGAGGCCATATTGACGTCGGTCGACGCTGTGGCTCGATAGAGCGAGTTGATGACCCACCAGGCGATAGCGCCGAGGAAGAGCGCGGCGATGGCGCTGGTGAGCGCGCTCATCAGTGGGCTCCAGCCGTACTGAGTCGTGATCATGCCGGTGGCGCCGAATGCGGTCAATGCGACGGCAATCGTCTTGCCAGAGAGTGGGTGGGCGTCACCATCGAAGCTGTCGGGGTGATCTCCGGAGAAGTCGAATACCTCGCCGAGCATGACCGACCCGATCAGAAAAAGCGCCCCAACAAGAGCGATGGCGAAGTAGAGCAGCACGGCAAGACTCCGTTCTGCCAGTCACGCGGCTGTCCGGGTGCAGTGACGGGGTCGGGCATGGTTGGCGCCCGGCCTGCGCAGCGACAAGCACATATCAGCGCTTGATCTTAACCTATTCGGTCGCACGGTGGCTTGAATGGAGGCGGCTGGGCTGGGCGTGGCCAGGAAGGTCACGCCCAGCCCAGCAGATTGCGCTGCTAGATGTCCGCGCCGAGGTACCGCAGAGCGATGGCCGAGAGCACGCGGACGCCGACAGCGAGAGCGTCTTCGTCGGCGTCGAAGCGGGGATGATGCGGCGGGTAGATCATGCCCTTCTCGTCGTTACGAACGCCGAGTGAGACCATGCAGCCCGGGGCGCGTTCGAGGACGTAGGCGAAGTCCTCGCCGGCCATGATCGGCGCGCCGTGATGGACATGGTCAGCGCCCAGTAGCTCGACGCATGTGTCGGTCGCCAACTGCGTCATAGCCGGGTCGTTGACCATGGCAGGATAGCCGCGCAAATAGATCAGCTCGGCTTCGGCGCGGTGGGCCGCGGCGATAGCTGGCACCATCTCGTTCATGCGCTGCTGGATGAGGTCGCGGATCTCCGGGTTGTATGTTCGCACGGTGCCGGTGAGTTGCGCTGTCTGGGGGATGACGTTGCTAGCGGTTCCGGCGTGGAGGGTGCTGATTGTCACTACCGCGGTGTCGATGGGATTCACCTCTCGGCTGACGATCGACTGGAGCGCGATGAGGATCTGGGCGGCAACGTAGGTGGCATCGATGGTGGTGTGTGGGAAGGCGGCATGCCCACCCTTGCCCGTGACGTTGATCTCGATGGTATCGGCGGCTGCGGCGTGTGGCCCAGGGCCGGTTGACACGTGGCCGGCCGGGTGCTCAGTCGACACGTGAAGCGCGAACGCAGCATCTACTGGCGGGTTGTCGAGGATGCCGTCGTGGATCATTGCGACCGCGCCGCCAGCGCCCTCTTCCCCGGGCTGGAACATGAGCTTGACGGTGCCATCGAAGAGGTGGCTCATATTCTGGAGGATCTCTGCGACGCCCATCAGGATGGTCGTGTGGCAGTCGTGGCCGCATGCGTGCATCTTGCCGGGGTTGCGCGACTTGTACTCAACGTCGTTGATCTCGTCCATCGGCAGCGCGTCCATATCGGCGCGCAAGAGAACGCACTTGCCAGGGCCAGCGCCGCGTGTGCCGCGGATTTCCGCGAGGACGCCGGTGCCGCCGGTGATCGGGAAGGTCTTGATCTGGGCACGCTTGATCATTTCAGCGTCCACGTAGAGTGGCCGGCCGTCGCCGCCAACTCCCTTACGGAACGTGACGCCGGCCTCTTTCAGATGCTTCTGGACGAGCTCAGAGGTGGCAACCTCTTCGCAGAGCAACTCGGGGTTGACGTGGATCATGCGTCGTGTCTCGCGCAGCCATGCGTCGAGCTCCGGTGTGACGGTGATCGTTTCTGACAGCGACATACTCTACTCTCCCATTCTGTTTCCGGGTCATCAGCTGCCGATGCGGCGCGGCCCGAAGTCTGCTTCGCGCTCCGATTCCTCATCGATGCGCATGCCTGGTCCGACGAAGTCAAAGTGTGTCTTGAGAATCTTCGGGATGATGAACGTGTTCGTGCGGACAACCCCCGAGATTGTGCCGAGCTCCTTGGTCACGAAATCGTAGAGCTTCTCGACAGACTCCGCGTGAATCTGGAGTGAGATATCGCGGTCGCCTGTCGTCAAGCCGATGTAGCCGACCTCGGGCTTGGCCGCGATGAGGGACGCGACGCTCTGGATGCGGCCGGCTTCGACCTCGAGAAAGACGTCGGCGGTGACGGCATAGCCGACGGTGGATGGGACGATCGATGCAACCAGCCGAATCACCTTGTCGCTGACCAGCCGATCGATGCGAGCGCGCACAGTCCGCTCGGCGACGCCCAGTTGTCGCGCGATTTCGGCGCTGGACATCCGACCGTCATCCTGTAATCGCTTGATGATGGCGCGGTCGAGGATATCCACCGGTCGTGCCATCGAAGTGTCTCCTCACATGCGCTGGCTCGCCACGGACATCCGGGCGACCCGCGACGTTCAAACGATCGTGCTGATCCGGGCCATTGTAGCGCGGATAGCCAAAGGTGACAGCGCGGGGGTTACGAAGCTCAGGTCAGCCGCCCGTTTCCGGCCGCTGGCTCCAGGGATCGTCCCCGTCTGGCAGCCGGCCACCGAAGTGGCCATCCTCCACGACATCAGCGCGCTGCAGTTCGATGATCCGGTCGAGGAAGGCGGATGGGGACGTAATCTCCTCATGAAAGTGATAGCGAGCCATCGCGAAGTGCGCCTGCTGGCCCGGGTCGAAACGACCGCCGTGCATTGCGAGGCGAGCGAACTCGACGAGTCGCGGATCGTCGTCGGGCAGATCAAGAATGTAGATTGCGAATGCCTGGAGGCCGGCGGCGGAGCGCAGATTGCGCACGTCGCGGTCATATTCCTCGGCGCGAGCCTCACGCCAGCGGGCGAGCTCGTGGAGATAATCGGCAATCATCATCTGGATGGAAACCTCCACGTCGCCTCCCCTGGTCGATCCGGTACAACATCGCTGGCGGCCGACACGGGAGGCAGCCCGTGGATGAGAGAGCAGACGCACGCCGGATGGCCGGCAGTAGCCATACGGGTTGCTCCCAGCGGCGACCCTGGTGACCCCGCTGGGATTCGAACCCAGGACCCATGGATTAAAAGTCCACTGCTCTGCCGCTGAGCTACGGGGCCGCGGAAAGTATAGCATTGGCGTTCGGGCCATCTAGAGGCACATGAAGGGGGCGGGATGCTGGTTGAAGCCGAGGCGTTGCGGTTGATCGAGGTGGCGGTCGAAAGGGTCGGCGGGCCGCGAGTCGTCGTGGGCAGCCCCCGGCACCCGTTCGCGCTGAACTCAACCGACGAGCAGGATGTCGAGGGGCAGACGGTCATCATTCATTATTCCGAGATGAGTAGCCCCGCGCTTGCTGAAGTCGCTGGTTGGATCTTCGAGGTGCGGGTAGACGAGTATGTGCTGATGCAGCGACCTCGACCGGGACGCTAGTGTCACGAGGGAAGCGCCTGGCTATCGCCGGAACGGCGTCCACCGCCATTAGCCTGGCTGGTTGGCGAGCACGGGCCCTCGCGCCGAGCGGAGCTGTGACGGCAACCGTCGTGGGAACGTCGATTCTCGGCCGGCTATCCTGGCCCGGCGGGGTGTTGCTCGGAGCGTTCTTCGTGTCTTCCAGTCTGCTCTCGCGGCTTTCGCCAGAGCAGGAAATCGCCGCAAGGGGCGGTCAGCGCGACATGATACAGGTGCTCGCCAATGGTGGTGTCGCGGCTGCCACGGCGATGGCATGTGACCGCCGGGCGTTGTTGACGGTAGCCGGGTCTCTCGCGGCAGCAACAGCCGACACCTGGGCAACGGAAATCGGAGCGACTTCGTCAGCCCGACCGCGCCTCATTGTTTCGCGGAGGCCGGTGGTCGCTGGGACTTCTGGCGGGGTAACAACACGCGGGTTATCTGGCGCTCTGGCAGGGGCCGGACTTCTCGGACTAACGACTGTTGCAGTTAGCAAGACATGGCCCCATGCCTGGCGCAATGGAGGTGTCGTCCTCCTGGCCGGCATGGCTGGGTCGCTGATGGATAGCGTGCTTGGCGAGCTAGTCCAGGAGCGCCGCTGGTGCCCGCGCTGCGAGAAGCCGACCGAGGCGAAGGTCCACCGTTGCGGTGAGTCGACGGTCGTTGTCGGCGGATGGCCGGGGATTTCCAACGACGTGGTGAACGTCCTCTGCACGTTCTCGGGCGCACTCGTCGGAGGTACTCTCGGTCGATAGACGATGGCCTGACCTGTTTCAGATCGGTTGATGGCGGCGAACGTCGTCAGTCGCCCCGCGCCGCGCGGGCCGCGAGAGCAGCGCTCCACATGATATCGATCGGCGCTGGCTGGCCGGTCCAGAGCTCGAACGAGCGAGCGCCCTGGTGGACGAGCATCGGTAAGCCGTCGATCGTTGCGAGGCCGGCCGCGCGGGCAGCGCGCAGGTACGGAGTCTCGCGATAGGTCAGGTCGTAGGCGATTGCCGCCGGAGGCATGACGCCGAAGGCCGCGGGGTCGAGCGGTAGATCGTGTCCCTGCCAGCCGATCGATGTCGCGTTGACGATCAGGCCGGCATCGGATGCGAGTGCCTGCGCCTGATTGGACGTCGCAGACCTGACGCGGTCGTCACCCAACGCCGCGGCGAGGTGTTCCGCCCGAGCGATGGTTCGGTTGAGGACATGGATGCGGCGAACGCCCGCATTGAGCAGCGCAACAACAATCCCTCGGGCGGCGCCGCCAGCGCCGAGCACGATCGCGTCCAACTCCTCGAATCGAACCTCGCGTTCCCGCAACGACACAACGAAGCCGTGGATGTCGGTGTTGTCGCCAAATAGACGGCCGTTGCGCGGGATGATCGTGTTGACCGCGCCCGCCCGGAGAGCCAGATCGCTGACGTCGTCCATAGCGGCGAACACTGCCTCTTTGTGTGGGACAGTGACATTCGCGCCGAGCGCGCGACCTGCGCGAAGATCGTCAAGCCGGCCTGGCAGTGCCGCTAGCGGTGTCGGCCAGAGCTCGTAGCGAATGTCCAGACCAAGCGAATCGAGCGCAGGCTGCTGGAAGAAAGGCGAAAGCGAGTGTTCGACCGGATCTCCGATCAGCCCGATGCGGCGACTGTCTGACACCGACTCAGTGTCCCTTCACGTACTTGTCGACGTTCTGTTGGTGCTCTTCGGCTGTGACGGCAAATGCGTGGGAGCCGTCGCCACGCGCGACGAAGTAGAGGTAGTTTGTCTGGGCCGGCCGAAGTGCGGCCTCGATTGATGCGAGGCCCGGATTGCAGATTGGGCCCGGTGGCAGGTCGGGGTTGAGGTACGTGTTGTAGCGCCCGTTCTGTTGAATGTCGTCGGGGGTCAGTTCCGGCCACCAGTTTCCCGGCCGTCCGAGCTCGAACTGCACTGTTGGATCTGCCTGAAGTGGCATCCCTTGCTCGATGCGGTTGTAGTAGACCGATGCAATGATCGGCCGCTCTTCCGGCAAAACCGCCTCGCGTTCGATGATCGAGGCTATCGTGATGACCTGGTGAAGCGTGAGACCCATCTGGTCGGTTTCGGTGATGGTTTCAGGATGGACGCGCTCCTGGAACGTATTGAGCAGCGTCGTCAGGACATCCTCCGGGCTTGAGTCGAGCCGGAAATTGTACGTGTCGGGAAAGAGATAGCCCTCCAGCGCAACTCCACTCGGTCGGGTGTGGAGGAATGCGAACTTGTCGTTCCACTTCTGCTCGCGAGTCGCCGTCATGAAGTCATCGGCGGAAGCAATGACATGCGCGTTGGTGAGCGCCTCTACGTACTGCTCGGTGCGCCAACCCTCGACGAAGCGAACCTGAACCTCCTGAGCGAGCGCAGCCTCGCGGGAGGTGATGAGATGGATGATCTGCGTCGTCGACATCGTCGAATCGATCCGATAGCGGCCGGCAATGATGTCGCTGCCGAGGCCGGCGATACGAACCCGAAAGCGAAAGTACGCGGGCGAGCGGATCAGCCCGTCGGTCTTGAGGCGGTCGGCGATAGAATCTACTGATTCGCCCTGATCGACGGTGAAATAGACGCTCTCTCCGGTCGTCGTGTCCGGGTTGTCGAGGGCGCGCACGATGATGATCTGGGTGACAAAGACAATCGCCAGGGCGAGGACGATGACGGAGCCGATCACGATGAGTTGCCGGGTGCGTGATGTCACAAATGTATCCAGTTTCAGGGGTAGTCCCGCAGGCGGGTGTAGCCGATGGGGGCAGACTCGAGCGTATGGCAGATAGCGGGGGAAGTCTAGCACGGACGAACGGAGCGACCGATGCGCGCGTCTCCGAGGGGAGCAACGTGCGTGCCCTGACACCGGGGCTGCGCGTCGTTGTCATTCTGGGCGCGACGGCGACCGGCAAGACTGCTTTGGCGCTTAAGGTGGCCGAATCGGTCGGCGGGGAGATTATCAACGCTGATTCGCGCTACTTCTACCGGGGCATGGATATTGGCACCGCCAAGCCGACTGTCGCGGAACAGATGCGCGTGCCGCACCATCTGATCGATATTCTCGAGCCGACCGAGCCATTCTCGCTGGGTCGCTTTCTGACGCTCGTCAATGGGACTGTCGAGGAGGTCGCTGGGCGAGGCCACGCTCCGATCGTGACCGGCGGGACCCCACAGTACCTGCGCGCGTTTCTCGAGGGATGGCGGCCACCCGAAGTGCCGCCGAACGAGGAGTTGCGAGTGAGGCTCGAAGACCTCTCGACGGAGGCGCTTTGCGAGAGGTTGATCGAGAAGGACCCGGTGTCGGCGGGGCGCATTGGGCGGCACAATCGGCGTCGAATGATTCGAGCGCTGGAAGTGAGCGAGACACTGGGCCGGCCGATGAGTGAGGTGAGCGCGAGCCATGCTCCCCCGTGGCGGTTTCTGATCATCGGGCTTCGGAGCGATCGCGAACTTCTCTATGAACGTATCGATCGGCGGGTCGAGGCGATGCACGCAGCGGGCTGGCTTGACGAGGTCGTCCGGCTGAGAGATCGCGGCGTGACGGCGGCGACACCAGCGATGAGCGCGCATGGCTACCGAGAGACGTTGGCGGTACTGGATGGGACATTGCAGATCGGCGAGGCGATTCGGCAGACACAGACGATGGTGCACGCCTATGTTCGCCACCAGGAGACGTGGTTCCGACGCTTCGTCGACGTCCAGTGGCTCGATAGTTCGGTGGACGGTTTCGACGACGTGGCAGTGCGGATGACGCGCGAATTTCTGACGGAACGCCAGTAGCCGGCGGCGGATCCAGAGCCGCGGAACAGGTTGAGTATCGCGGTCCGAGCCAGTCGCGGCGTTGCCGGAGTTCGCCGCGCGCGTCGGTGAGCAGCGCTGGCAGTGCGGCCATCGATCGTGTGCCGCCGGTCCTTCGCTGCCTGGCGGGCGGATCGGCAGCGAAGGACGTAAGGAATCCCGTGGCTGTCTGGCAGAAGCCTCAGCCCGGCTGGGCCTGGTGCGGATGCAGGTCGACGGCCTTACCGGTCGCTGCCGATTGCTGCACAGCATTCCAGACGGCGCGAAGGTCGTCGCCGTCGAGCCAACGGCCTGCCGTGGCGCGCCGGTCGATAAGCGCAAGACACCGTTCGGCAAGATCCTCCCACCATGGCCATACCATGGCTTCGTTCCCGAGCGGCTCGACACGAATCCCCTGCGTTGTCGGCTCGGCGCGCAACACCTGGTTGGAACCAGTCACCTCGACCAGCAGCTCGCGTGCGGACGCCCCGGCTGAAGCGAGCGCCTCGATCGTGACGATGGCGTCGTTGGCGAGCCGGAGCGTGATGAACCATGCGTCGTTTTCGCCAAACAGCGACGCCCGGGTTGCCCAGACACGCGCGACCGGGTCAGGAAGAAGATCCCGGCATACGGCGAGGACTGGGCCGACACCGCCGGCGATAAGCGCTTCTGGCGACGAGCCGCGAGGAATACGCATGCTGGCGTAGCATCCGTAGACGCTCCCGACCTCACCCTCGGCGATCGCGCGTTGAATTTCCTCAACGGCCTCAAAGGCGGTGAAGAATGGGACAACGTGTCGGATTGATGAGGCATAGACGCCGGGACCGACGCCGATGGCGTCGGCGGGGGCGTCGCCTGCTTCAGTCGCGATCGTGAGCGGATGGTTTGTATCGACATAACGGGCCGCGTGCCGCAGCAGGCGGGCGAGGCCCGTATCGCCGAGGATCGTCCAGCCAGCATTACCCGACATGCGGTTCCTCTTTCAGCGCCAGCGGCAACGAGACGGGAGCGCCGGTCTGGCTCGATCGTACTGCGGCGACCGAGAGCTCGATCGCGCCACGGGCCTGTTCAGCGGGCATCGGCACTGCGTCGTCTTCGCGGATCGCCCGGACAAAGCCGGCCAACTCGGTGGCATAGGCCGAATCGACGTGAAGTAGCGTGCCGAAGTTCAGCGGCTGGCTCAAGCCTCGATCGTCGGCAACGGTGAACGGCGCCATCAGTGGGTCGGTGGCGCGGATACGCCCGTTTGTGCCGAGGACCTCCATCATGTGGAAGTACGGGAATCCGCGCGGGAGCTGGTTGACAACCTCGGCCGCCGCGATCGCGCCACCTTCGAAGGTGACGGTGTAGGAGATCATGTCCGGGACTTCGGCGCCCGGCTCGGTGATCCGCGCTTCTGCGAACACCGATACCGGCGCGCGGCCGACGAACCAGCGAGCAAGATCAGTCTCATGGACGGCATTGGTGAGCGCGGCGCCCTGTGAGTAGGCGGCCATTGTGAGCCATGGCTTGCCTTCGTCCGGAGTCCAGTAGCCAGTCCCGAGCCGCAGCCCATCGTACATCGCGCGTGGCCGGCGTTCGTTCTCCCGGACGTAGCGCACCTCGCCGAGATCGCCACGATCGATGGCCGCGCGAATCTGCTGGTAGCGACCCGTGAAGCGGCGGGAGTGACCGATCATGAGCTTGACGCCCGCGCGGTTGCAGGCGTCGATCATCCGGTCGGCCTCTGCGACGCTGGCGGCCATCGGCTTCTCGCAAAAAACATGAAGCCCCGCTGCAGCGGCCGCCTCAGTCTGCTCGGCGTGAAGGAATTCAGGAGTACAGATATCAACGAAGTCGAGGTCACCGCGAGCCAGGAGCTCGTGGTAATCGGCGTAGTGCGCCTCTGCGCCGAACTCTCGGGCGGCGCGCTCGGCGTTTTCGACGCGGATATCGGCGATTGCGACGAGCTCGACCTCGTCACGAAGCCGGCGAATAGCCGGAAGGTGCGCGCTAAACGCGATCGTTCCGGCTCCGATCAGGCCGACCCGCAGTTTCGTGTAACTTGCCATCGATCAGAACCTCCTCGTCCCATAGTGGACAGGGTCGCGATCATATCCGATCCGCGTACACTTGGCGCATGAGCTCGACCGCACTTCACGATCCCGACACCCGCCAGCGTTTACTGAGCTGGTATCGCACAAACCATCGACGGCTGCCGTGGCGCGCGACGCATGACCCATACCGGATCATGGTCTCCGAGGTCATGCTTCAGCAAACGCAGGCAGATCGCGTTGTGCCGAAATATCACGAGTTTCTGGCGCGTTTCCCGGACCTGCAGACACTAGCTGCCGCGCCGGCCGGCGAGGTGATTCGCGCCTGGTCGGGCCTGGGTTACAACCGCCGGGCTGTGAATCTCCAGCGCGCTGCGCGCGTCGTGGTGGACGACTACGGCGGGCAGATGCCGCGCGACGTGGATGTGTTGCGACGTCTACCGGGTATTGGGCCATATACGGCCGGCGCAATCGCCTGCTTCGCCTTTCGCCAGGACGTGGGCTTCGCCGACACGAACATCCGGCGGGTTCTCCACCGTGTTATTGCTGGACCGGAATTGCCGGAACCCTCGATAACACCAGGCGAGTTAGCACGGCTCGCCCAGGATCTCGTGCCTCCGGGTCAGGGGTATGAGTGGAACCAGGCGTTGATGGAGCTTGGCGCGACAATCTGTAGGTCGCGGAGTGCCAACTGCGATGCTTGCCCATTGGCCGGCGTATGCCGAGCGCGGCCGACGATCGCCGATGTGTTGACCACCGAGCTGCGGCGTTCGGCAAAGCGCGAGCCTCGTTTCGAGACGACCAATCGTTACGTGCGCGGCCGGATTATCGACATCCTGCGTGGAGCGCCCATTGGCGGCTATTCCGCAGCAGAAGTTGTCGCGAGGATGCCGATCGGCAAAGACACGCCCGACCTTGAGCGAGTGGCTGGATTGCTGGAGGTGCTGACCATTGAAGGAATGGCGGATCGCGAACGTCAGGTCAGCGAAGACGGGCTGGCATACGACGGCCTGGCCACTGACGCCAGCGACCGGTTTCGTCTGCCCGGGTGACGGGCCGGTCACCATACGCAGACTGCCTGCCGTCATCGACATTCCTCAGACACCAAGTGAGCACGACAAGCGCCGGGCAATCCGCCCGGCGCTTGTCGTGATGCGAGGAGGCGAGCCTACTTGCCGCTATCTGGCGAGGGGCTCAGTGCAGTGATCTTGAGTGGCAGGCCGAAGAGGGTAATGAAGCCCTCGGCGTCGGCGTGGTCGTAGTCGGCGCTTGCGCCGAAGGTGGCGAAGTCCTCGGAGTACAGCGAATAGGGCGAGCGACGGCCGGTGATGGTCGCGTTGCCCTTGTAGAGCCTGACACGAACGTCGCCGCTGACACGCTTCTGGGTGACGTTCACGAAGGCGTCGATCGCCTCGCGGAGAGGGGTAAACCAGAGGCCGTCGTAGACGAGCTCGGCGTACCGCTGGGCTGCGAGGTCCTTGTAGTGCAACGTCTGACGATCGAGCGTGATCGCCTCGATCTCCTTGTGGGCGACTGAGAGAATGGTTGCGCCGGGCTGCTCGTAGATACCACGGCTCTTCATGCCGACGAGCCGGTTCTCGACCAGATCGATTCGACCGACGCCGTGCTTCCCACCGAGCTCGTTCAATGTATTTACGATCTCGACTGGTCCGAGCAGTTGGCCATCGACCGAGACGGGCGTGCCCTGGTCGAAGCTGACCGTGATCTCTTCGGCCTTGTCGGGAGCATCCTCAGGCGCAACGGTGATGCCAAAGATGTCGGCCGGCGGCTCGAGCCAGGGATCTTCGAGCTGGCCGCCCTCGTGGGAGAAGTGCCAGAGGTTGCGGTCCCGCGAGTAGATGTTCTCCTTGGACTGGCGAATCGGGATCTCGTGCATGCGAGCATATTCGATGGCGTCCTCGCGGGAATGAATGTCCCACTCACGCCAGGGGGCGATGACGGCCATCTCGGGGGCAAGAGCCTGATACGTCAACTCGAAACGAACCTGATCATTACCCTTGCCGGTGCAGCCGTGGGCGAGCGCATCGGCGCCCTCCAGCTTTGCGACGGCGACCTGATGGGCGGCGATTACTGGCCGCGCGAAGCTGGTGCCGAGTAGATACTTGCGCTCGTAGAGCGCGCCGGCGCGCAGCGTCGGAAAGGCGTAGTCGGTGATGAACTCCTCTTTGAGGTCCCGGACATAGAGTTTGGACGCGCCGCTCTGGAGCGCCTTTTCCTCGAGACCATCGAGCTCGGCCTCCTGGCCGACGTCGGCGGCAAATGCGATGACCTCGCCGCCGTAGTTCTCCTTGAGCCAGGGGATGATGATCGATGTGTCAAGCCCACCGGAGTAGGCGAGGACCGTCTTGGTGACCTGGGGTTTCTTTGACATCGAGCTGGATCTCCTTTAGCCATTGCGGATCGCGCAAGATAACGGGCATGCCTTCCTCACGGGACGGCGAGGCGAATCGCCTCTTCCTCCTGAGCCGGATTACGTCCTGGAGATCCTGCTGCGTCACCAGAAAGGCTCCGATCCGCGCTGAAACACGCCGCGGTGACGCTACCATGAGGTATCTCCGGGCGTCAATTCAGAGCCGCCGCAGCGTGGCAGAACGGATTGCGAGAAGCGCGGCCAGCGCTGACGAAATCAGCGCGCCAGAGGCGATCGCGATTGGCGCACCGACGAGTCCCGCGGCCGCGCCCATTGGCAGCGCGCCGACTGGCATCAGTCCCCAGGTCAGCATGTAGACGCCCATAACCCGGCCGCGGATGTCGTCGTCGACGTTCAGCTGAAGGAGGGCGTTGTTGAGCGACATATAGGCCGAGCCACTCAGGCCGGCCAGCATCAGCATCGCCATCGAAAGCCAGACCGAGGTTGAGAAGGCAAAGACGATGATGACTGCGCCATAGGCGATGGTGGCAAGCAACATGAATAGTCCGCGCCACGGCAGATGGGTGGCGTTGGCAACCAGGAGCGCTCCGGCGACTGCGCCGACACCACTGGCGGCCATCAGAAGACCAAGTCCCTGCGGCCCGATCGCGAGGATGTCTCGCGCATAGACCGGCAGCAGCTGCATGTAGGGAAAGACCGTCAGGGTCGGAATGGTTGCCAGGATCATCAGGTCGCGAAGAACGGGGTTGCGCCAGATGTAGCGCACGCCATCGAGCACGCCACCTCGATTGGAGGGAGCAACACGGCCCCCAGCAACCTGCGCGGAGATCATGAAGGAGAGACCGAGCGCCAGGCCAAGCAGACCCGCCTGAAACGCGAATGCGCCGCCTAGGCCGACGAGGCCGATGATCGCGCCAGCCACCGATGGACCGATGACACGGGTTGCATTCTGGCCGGCGGAGTTGAGCGCGATCGCGGCCGGAAGGTCGATACGTTCAACGGTGTCGGCAACGATGACCTGGCGGGTGGTGTTATTGACGGTCATCATGATGCCGTTGATGAACGCCGCGGTAAGCAACAACCACGGCTCAGCTCGACCCATGACGATGACAACGGTGAGAGCGATGCCCAACGCTGCGAGCACTGCCTGACAGACAATCAGGATCCGTCGCCGATCGACCCGATCGATCAGAATTCCGGCTGGAATCGAGAAGAGCAGGATCGGGATTCCCCCGGCGAAACCCACCATGCCGACCCAGAACTCGGAGTTCGTGAGGTCGAGCATGAGCCAACCGAGAGCGATCTGGAGAACCCACTGCCCGCCCTGTGTCCCGAGCGTTCCATACCAGAGCAGACGGTAGTCGCGATAGACACGGAGTAGCGCAATGACACCGGATCGACGGGGCTCGTCGATCCGATTGTCCTGCCCCGTTGGGAGCGAGGTCGCAGTGCTGGAATCGGCCACGTGTGTCCCTTATGAGGCTGGAAGACGATCCGTGTCATCCGCGCCCGGCGGCGGAGAATCATACTACGTGCTCGGCGCTTCCGGATCTATCGTGCTCGGGATGCATCGACGAGGAGAAACGTGAGAGCGATTCCGCAGATGAGCGCGAGCGGCGCGGCCTGGCCGAGCGCGGCATCCGCTTTGGCGCCAAGGCCAAAGCCGACCAACAGCGCGACGACGAGGATGCAGGTTGCGAAAACGGTCATCAGGGCGATCTGGCGAGTGACCTGCTGCGACATCGAGTGGACTCCTGGCGCTAGAACAAACGAGCCGAACAAATGTACGTACATAGTAGAACGATTGTTCGACTGTGTCAAGCATAGCGAGAATCCACCAGCAAACGATCGCTGGTCTTGCGGCGTGGTGCGCCGAGGCCTTAGTGCAGACGGGTGTGCGGGCGAGTGTGAAGGCATCCCTGCCGGGCCGCGAGCGTTATGGAATGCGGGATCTGTCCGGTCAGAACGCGCGCACGGGCCACATGCCGCGTGGCTGGCTACGGATGGTGTCGATATCGGCTGCGACCATGTCGGCGACCATCTGCTCGAAGCTCGTCGCGGGTTCCCAGCCTAGCTCGCGCCGCGCCTTTTCGGGATTGCCGACCAGTAGGTCCACTTCCGCCGGTCGCAGGAAGCGGTCGTCGATAACGACATGATCCTCCCAGTTGAGGTCGGCGGCGTCGAATGCGATCTCGCAGAGTCTACGGACGGTGTGCGTTCGGCCAGTGGCGACGACAAAGTCGGATGGACTGTCCTGCTGGAGCATGAGCCACATCGCGCGGACGTAGTCGCCAGCGAATCCCCAGTCGCGCTGGGCGTCGAGGTTGCCCAGTGCAAGGCTCGTGGCCAGCCCCTCGCGAATGAGGGCGACGCCATGGGTGATCTTGCGCGACACGAACTCGATGCCACGACGCGGGCTTTCGTGGTTGAAGAGGATCCCGGAGGACGTGAAGAGATCGTACGACTCGCGGTAGTTGACTGTAATCCAGTGTCCATAGACTTTCGAGACGCCGTACGGCGAACGAGGATAGAACGAGGTGGTCTCCGTCTGTGGCACTTCCTGGACCTTGCCGAACATCTCTGATGAGGATGCCTGATAGAAGCGCGCATCGGGCTTGGCAAGGCGGACCGCCTCAAGCATGCGTGTGACGCCGAGCGCGGTGAATTCACCGGTGAGGACCGGCTGCTGCCAGGAGGTGGGGACGAACGACTGGGCGGCGAGGTTGTAGACCTCGTCCGGCTGATACTCCTGGACGAGATTGATGAGTGAGAGCTGGTCGAGCAAATCGCCGTGAACGAGCTCGATCTGGTCCATCAGGTGGGCGATGCGGCCGACTGTCTCGGTGCTGGTGCGGCGCATCATGCCAACGACGCGATACCCCTCTGACAGCAGGAGCTCGGCAAGGTAGGAGCCGTCCTGGCCCGTAATCCCGGTGATGAGCGCCGTCTTCATTCCCTGCTTCAACCTGTTTCGTCCTTCATCACGCGATGGCTGGCAAACGTGTCCGCATCGGATGATAGACTGCGCCGCGAGCGAAACCAAACGAACGATGATCGGGACGCCGCGTGATGACCAACGGGTTGACCGAGCTAACGCTGGCCCGAGTATGGCAGGAAGGGCTGCTGGCCGGTGAGATGCGCACGGTCGATGGCCGCCGTCTACAGGTGATCTATCGTGGTGTCTGGACGTATTCTGACGGCCCCGATTTTCGAGACGCGATGATCGAGCTGGATGGCGCGCTACTGCGCGGCGCGATCGAGCTCCACCTCCGAGCGTCTGACTGGCGCCGGCATCGGCATCAGCAGGACCCGGCGTACGACGATGTCATGCTCCACGGCGTGCTGGACGACGATCTCCCGACAGAAGTTGCCGGTCCAGCGGGACGGCGCATCGCGACGATCAGGCTTCGCGACTACCTCCAGAGCCCGGTGGGAAGGTTGTGGGACGACGTTACGGGTGTCGCGCTAGGCCCGGTCGGCGGGATGCCGTGTCTTCCGACCCTGGCCGGCGGGCGCGAGGATCTGATCCACGATGTATTGCGGCGCGAGGGCTGGAAGCGATTGGTCGACAAGCAGCTCGGGTTCGCGCAGGCGATGGAAGCGATCCCACCGGGGGAGGCGCTCAAGCGTGGGTTGCTCGATTCCCTGGGCTTCACCCGCAACCGAGTCGGGATGGAGGCTGTCGCCGACCGCGCGCCGCTCGTAGCGCTGGAGCAGGCAGCAGCCGCCGGGCTGGCGGAAGCGCGAGGAATGCTGCTGTCGATCGCCGGGTTCCTGCCGCTGGCGCCGGCCCACGCGATGCTGGCTGCGAATCCGCATTTAGCGGTCGATCTGCCCGATCCGGAAGACGATTTTGAGCAGCCGGATTACGAGATGATAATGACGGCGGCGATCGACGGCACGAGGGATTTCGGCCGCCGCCTGTCGGCGATGCGAAAG
>CALMXF010000094.1 GCA_937870985.1 uncultured Chloroflexota bacterium | reverse complement strand
TGTGGCTTTGCCGCGTCGGCCGGCATGAAAAGCATGTCGCCACGGCCGAGAAGCCGTTCGGCTCCGGGCATGTCCAGGATGACGCGACTATCGATCTGCGACGACACGGCAAATGCGATCCGGGCCGGGACGTTGGCCTTGATGAGTCCGGTAAGCACATCCACTGAAGGCCGCTGGGTCGCGATCAACAGGTGGATCCCCGTGGCTCTGGCCATCTGAGCCAGTCGCACCAGTAGCGTCTCGACCTCGTCGGGCGTTGTCATCATGAGGTCAGCGAGCTCGTCGATGATCACAACAAGGTATGGAAGCTTCTCCATCGTCGGGTCAGTCGACCGGCGCAGCTCGTAGCCGTCGATATTGCGAACGCCGAGTCGCGAGAACGTCTGGTAACGGCGCTCCATCTCGCGAAGCACTGCGCGCAGCGCGGGGACGACCTTGTCCATCTCCGTAATGACCGGCGCCTTGAGGTGTGGCACACCCTCGTACCCTGAGAGCTCGACCATCTTCGGATCGATCATGATCATCTTGAGATCATCAGGCGACTTCGTGAGCAGGAAAGTCGCGATGATGCTGTTGATGCAGACGCTCTTTCCCGAACCGGTCGCGCCAGCAATCAGCAGGTGCGGCATCCGCGTCAGGTCACCGATAACATAGCGCCCGTTGACGTCGCGGCCCAGCGGGAGTGGGATCTTGGACTTACTCTTTCCGAATGTTGCCGAGTCAAGCACCTCGCGAAGTCCGACAGTGGAGATACTGCCATTCGGGATCTCGAGACCCACCCGCGCCATGCCAGGCACGGGAGCTTCGATGCGCAATGACATTGCCGCGAGAGCCAATGCAAGGTCATTCTGTAGTTCCGTGATCCGCCGCACCTTTACGCCTGAGCCTGGCTCGAGGGTAAACAGCGTCACCGCCGGCCCTGGAAAGATCTCACGAACGGTCGCATCAACCTTGAACGACGCGAGGGTCTTCTCGATACGACGCGCCTTAGCCTCAAGCTCCGGCCCGTCTGGCTCGATGCTTTCATAGATCTTCAACAGATCAATCGATGGGAGATTCCAGACGCCACGATGCGCCGGCGGCGCGCTCTCTTCGTCAGCCGGAGGTAGGACTGACGAAGCGCTCGGCGCGCGCTCCAACTTCGGCCGGTTAATAACCGGCTTGGCAGGGGCTACCGGTGTGATCCGTGGCGGCGTTACATCAAGTGCCTCGGTCGGCTCCGCGACAGCGTAGGCTTCAGTGGCGAGCGCGCCGAGAGACTCGGTCTCAACCGCCCATTCCGGTTCGGGCGTCTCCTTGCTGGCGCGAGAGCGCGGTCGAACCCTGCGCCATGAATCAACGATCTCTCGAGTGTCATAGCCAGTAACGAGGAAGACTCCGACGACGCCGACCGCAAGGAGAACCACTGCCGCGCCGACTTCGCCGACAACGGCCATCAACCCACGCGCGACACCGAGCCCGATATAGCCACCGGCGGCTTCGACGTCGTTATCGCGTCCGTTGAGGCCCAGCAGGCCAACGATCGCAAGCAGTGTTGTCGCGCCTCCGACGATTCGTCGCGTGCGTTGGGCAGCTTCACCAGCCCGCCACAGCTCGACGGCGATAATGGATAGCCCGAATGGCACTGCAATCGCCGCTTTGCCAAGCACCAGCCCGAAGAAGTCGCCTGCCAGCGACAGCGCGCTGTGGCCGGCCAGCCCAACGATCGGCAACGCGGCGACAACCGCCACCGTGAACACGCCAAACGCGAGAAGCTCATCACGCAGACGAGGCGCGACGGAGATTCTCGGCGCTCGCTCGTCCGTCGCAGCCGACGCCGGGCGGTCGGGTGGAAACTCGACGATCTTGCCTCGGGCGGTTTCCTCCGACGCAGCATCACGTGCCTTGTTCATTTTCATGTTCGCCCGCGCTGCCATCGTCTCGCCCTCATCACTGCACTAGTGTACGTACACTTTACGAGTTGCCGGGACGCGGGTCAAGCAACCGACCCGGAGTGCTTCAAAATAGCCGTGCCTGATTGATCTGTGGCGGAACGTTCTCGATCTTGGCGCGATCCTCTCTGGCCTGTGCCAGGATGATCGGCAGGCGCTCGAAGTCCGCCTGAATCGTGGCTCTGAGCGAACCCTGGTGCAGCGCCGCCGCAGGATGGTACATCGGGACGATCACCCGATCATCGACGCGCCGCGGTTCGCCATGGATACGCGATATGCGCTCGTTGGGAAACCAGCGAGCCATCGAGTAACGCCCTAGCGTCACGATCAGAAGCGGGTCGATGGCTCGGATCTGCGTCTCCAGGTATGGGTAGCACGCGGCAATCTCGTCGGGAAGTGGGTCGCGGTTTCCTGGCGGCCGGCACTTGACGACGTTGGTAATGAACACTGTCTCGCGGTCAAGGTTGATCGCGGCAAGGAGCTCGTTGAGAAACTGGCCGGCAGCCCCGATGAACGGGATGCCCTGCTTGTCTTCGTTCCAGCCTGGCGCCTCACCGATAAACATCATCTCCGCGTCTGGCGATCCGTGGCCCGGGACGGCGTTCGTTCTGCCGCGACAGAGCTCACAGAGCGTGCAATCCCGCACCAGCGCGGCCACTTCATCAAGTATCAACGTCCGATTACCGGAGCCGTTCGTCATCTCACCCCTCGCGCACCACATGGATGTCCGTACACTCGTCGTCTGTCCTATCGTACTCGGAACCGTCTGTGTCGTCAGTCTCTGGTGCAACCAACCCCTCACCAAATGGAGCCGTCAGATCCACCTGCATCGCCTGGCGGCAGGCTGTGGCGAGTGAGTCATCGTCGACCGGAAGATAGGCCGGGTGGCCTGGAGCGCGTCGTAGCCAACGGGCGAGGATCGCCATCTCGTCGACAGCGTGATGATCTGGCCGAAACCTCTCCGCCGCGAGTTGCGCGCGTCTGTGAATCTGGCTGAGTCGTTCAACCAGTATGTCCAGCGGAATGTCGTCCGGAACAGTCAACTGCGCCCAACGTCGTCCGTTCAACAGATACCAGATTCCGCGAGTCCCCGTTTCTACACCAGGAACAACGAGCAATGCTCGGGGACAGGCGGTAGCGACAGCCAGCCCGCGCTGCTCGCGCGCCAGCGTATCGACCTGTCGTATGCGATCGCGGAGCCGAGCCGCTCGCTCGAAATCCAGCGTCTCGACGGTCTCCTCGAGGCGGGCATGGAGACGCGCGATCAACCGGCTCTCGTCCCCCAGGAAGAACGCGAGCACGTCATTCACGCTCTCGCGGTACTGTTCGGGATCCGCCATGCCCATGCACGGGCCGAGACAACGATGCAGGCTCAACTCCAGGCACGGTGACCCATATGAGCGCTTGTCAGCAAACGAGCGACGGCACGTTCGCAGCGGGAGCACATCATTCACGAGCTCGACGGCCTTACGCGCGCTCGACGCGGCGCGAAACGGCCCGAAGTACGTGGCGCCATCGTCTGACCGGTCTTTCGCAACGACGACGCGTGGCCACGGATTTGAGACATCAACTTTCACGTAGACGTATTGTTCGACGTTACGCTGGACCGTGTTGTACCGCGGCCGATATCGTCGGATTAGTTGCGACTCGAGAAGGAGCGCCTCGAGCTCACATCCAACGACCTCAACGTCAATCGTCGCAAGCGTCTGGAGCAACCCGTCCATCTTTCGCGTGTACCCCAATGGCTGGGAGTAGTAGCTCGCCACTCGCTTGCGCAGGTCACGCGCCTTGCCGATGTAGATCACCGAGTCAGCGGCATCGCGCATGATATAGACACCTGGAGCATGGGGGATGGACGCAAGATGGGAAGTATCCAGAATCGAGCGGCCCCGACCAACCGCGTTATGAACCGGGACAGGGGCGCGGCGAGTCTGGTTCAGACGCGTTAGATCCTCCAGCGTCACCAACCCGTGCTTCTGCGCCCGGCCGAGCAACGCGCCAAACACCTCCAGCGTGGTCGTAGCGTCGTTGGAGGACCGGTGGGACTCTTTCGCGGGGATCCCCAGGGACCGGGCGACATCTCCGAGATTCAGCCGGCGGGTTTCAGGAGCGAGCGTTGCCGCGAGCGCGAGTGTATCGATGCTCTGGTTGATCAGCTTCGGGAGTCCCGCCCTTGCCAACTCGGCGTTGAGGAATCCGATGTCGAACTCAACGTTGTGTCCAACCAGAGGCAAGTCGCCAACGATCTCCACGATCGTCGGGGCAATCGAGCGAAAGTCGGGCGCGCCTGCGACCAGTTGATCGTCGATCCCTGTCAGCGACCGGATGTAGTCCGGTATCCGTCGTTCCGGATTGACAAGGGACGACCAACGGAACGGAGCGCCGTGCGGAGAGACACGAATGAGTCCAACCTCGATGATCCGCTGCTGGGCCGGCTTCAGCCCGGTCGTCTCGACATCGACGACGACAAACTCAGCTGGAAACGCTGCCATCTTCTGTGTCGATCGAGTCGTCCAGTGTCCATCCGGGCGAAGCCGAACCGCGGGATGATCCTCCAGGATCTCTCGCAGGAGCGGTCGCCAGAGCGTGATGTTCGTGGCATTGCCGAACACACGAGCGATCAACAGGATCTCGTCGATCACCCCGCCGTGCTCCTCGATACAGGCGACGGCTCGATCGACGAGGTGGGGATAGGCTGCCGACTGGGTTGGCTCGACCGGGTCAGTGTGCGGAATCATCGGCTCCCCCGTGATGACGCAAAGTCACGGTCAACGCAGTATACGACTAGAACAAGTGTACGGACAACCCGTGCTATACTGCGGCGGCGTTCGACTTGACGCACGACCTGACGCCTTCTCGCTCGCGGGGAGAGGGATCCTCAACGATGGACGACGCCGGGACTCAGCGACGTGTTGAGGAGCTTCGGGAGCTCATCCGTCGCTACAACCACGAGTACTACACTCTCCAGCAACCCACGGTCAGCGACGCGGAATGGGACGCACTGTTTCACGAGCTCCGGTCTCTGGAAACGAATCACCCGGAACTCGTCACGGCTGACTCACCAACGCAACAGATCGGCGCAGGCCCAGCCGACGGGTTTTCCCAGGTCACTCACGAAATACCGATGCTGTCGTTGGGCAACGTGTTCAATCGAGAGGATCTCGAGCGCTGGGTGCAGCAGGTATACCGGCTCTCCGGTCGAGAGCGTCTCGACTTCGTCGTCGAGGCCAAATTCGACGGTGTCGCAAGCAGTCTGCTCTACCGAAATGGCCGGCTTCAACGCGGATCCACGCGCGGCGATGGGTTCGTCGGTGAAGATGTCACCGCCAACATGCGCACGATCCGCGACATCCCGACTCAACTGATGAACATCGGCGGCGCGCCCGACGTGCTGGAAGTTCGGGGCGAGATCTACATGCGCCGTAGCGAGTTCGAGGCGATGAATGTGGAACGTGTCGCGCGTGGCGACGCCCCATTCGCCAACCCGCGGAACGCCGCGTCGGGCGCGCTCCGTCAGCTCGACCCCCGCGTCACGGCGACCCGACCATTACGTCTGTTCGTCTATTCGGGCGTCACGTCCGCGAACGGGCTGCCAGATCTCCATTCCGAGATCCTCGCGCTCCTGGGAACCTACGGACTGACGACAAGCCCCGACTACACCATCTGCGCATCGATCGACGAGATCTGGCAACGGTGCGGGTGGTGGCATGAGCGCCGGGCAGACCTGGACTTCGACATCGACGGTGTCGTCGTCAAAGTCGATGACACCCGCCTCTACGATGAAATAGGCGCCGTCGCACGGGAACCGCGCTGGGCGATCGCCTACAAGTTCCCTGCGATGCAAGCAACGACTATCCTGGAGGGCATTGAGATCAACGTCGGGAGAACCGGCAGCCTCAACCCTCTCGCGCATCTTCGCCCGGTCCAGATCGGCGGAGTCACGGTCAGCCGCGCCACGTTGCACAACGAGGATGAGATTCGCCGGCTGGGAGTGAAGATAGGCGACACGGTCATCGTCCAGCGCGCTGGGGACGTCATTCCCAAGATTCTGAGCGTCGTCGAGTCCGCACGGGACGGCGACGAAGTCGAATTCAGCTGGCCGACCACCTGCCCTGTCTGTGGCTCAACAATCGAGCGCGTCGAGGGTGAGGCGATGTCCTACTGTGTCAATACATCCGGCTGCCCCGCCCAGCTCCGGGAAAGCGTCGCGCATTTCGTGTCGCGCGGGGCGATGGATATCGACGGGCTCGGCGCCAAGCTGGCGGCGCGCTTCGTCGATGCTGGCCTTATTCGTAACCTGGCTGACATCTACCATCTCGACTGGGATGCGATCCTCCTCATGGAGGGAATGGGTGAGAAGAGCGTCGAACGACTCCAGCGATCGATCGAGACAAGCAAGAACCAGTCGCTCTCCCGCGTTCTGTTCGCGCTCGGCATCCGGCATGTCGGAGAGCGTAACGCTCAGCTGCTCGCCGATCACTTCGGCTCGATCGCGTCAATCGCTGGTGCTGGTCTGGATCAACTGTCCGCCGTCCCCGGCGTCGGACCGGTCGTCGCCCAGTCGATCCACGACTGGTTCGCCGAACCGCGCAACGCAGCACTGATCGCCTCGCTAACCGCGGTAGGCCTGACCGTCGAGCAAGAAGGCAGAGAACCGCCGCAGGAGTCCGAGTGGCAGGGGCTGGCGGTCGTGCTCACCGGTCGATTGGAGTCGATGACGCGAGCTGAGGCAGAGGAACGGCTGAAACAGCTGGGCGCGCGGATCTCGTCGTCGGTGTCTCGTAAGACGAACCTGGTCGTGGCCGGCCAGGACGCTGGCAGTAAGGCGGACAAGGCCCGCGAGTACGGCGTCGAGATCATCGACGAGGCCGAACTGGTCAAGCGTCTCGACTCGCTCGCGGCGCGATTATCCGTCGATGCTGATTGAGGAAATGCGCCGATGTCAGAGCTTAGCACCCACGACGCCGACGAGGATCCGGGCCAACTAGTCAGAGTTATCGCTCGCCTCGCTCAGATGATCATCGAATTGCGCGACGAGTATGTCGCCCATCATCGGAGTGACGACCTCGACCAGATCGAGCGACGTATCGATCAGCTGTCGGATCTTCGCCGCAGACTAGCGCACGCGCGCGAGTCGCGCGACGACGTGGCACCCTAGTCCTGGCTGGAGCTCGCGGTAGAGCCGGGCTTCGTCAGCGGCTGGCCTGATTGACACAACGGACAATCCCCCGCCGGCCAGGTCTCGATCGATAAGGACGCGAGCGGAACGAGCGGCGCGCTGAACGAGACCGCGCCGCCCGAGCGATCCACGAGGACCGCAATTGCCCGGACATCCGCTTCGACCTGTCCCAGCGCGATCAGCGTCTCACGGATCGAACCACCAGTCGTCAGAATATCGTCGACCAGCAGCACCCGCGTTCCGGGCGCGATCGTCGTTCCACGCTTGAACGCCCGCTCGTTGGATCCCTCCGTTGCGCGTTCGGCATACGCGGCAGGCAGGCCCAACTGCCGGCCGATCTCGAACGCGAGGAGGATGCCGCCGGTAGTCGGGCCGACGACGAGATCCACATCGGCGCCCGCACCCAGCTTTATGACAAGCTCGTGGCAGGCAGATTCAGTCGCCCGAGGGTTTCGTAACAGATCGAACTTCTCGACATACTCACCGCTATGACGTCCAGACGCCAGCAGAAAGTGGCCACTCTTCAGCGCGCCGATTGCCCGCAGCTGGTCAAGAAACCCACCACTCACCTGGCCCTCATCTCACTCATCGCGAGTCGACACTCAATAGCCGACGGTTACCCGCTGGCGATACGTCGGGAGCGGCTGGATGGTGTAGGCGCCGGTTGCGCGCTCCATTGCGTTGACGACAGCCCGCGCTGTGTCGATCGACGTGATACACGGGATGCCTCGTTCGACTGCCGCGCGCCGGATCTGGAACCCGTCCAGCACCTCGCTATTCGCCGGGCCGGGGGTATTGATGACTCCCTGCACCGTGCCGTCGAGGATGACATCGAGCATATCTGGCCGGCCCCGACCGATACGCTTCGTCACCATCTGGACGGGCATCCCATATCGCTCAATCATCACGGCGGTGCCTTCTGTCGCATAGAGTTGGCAACCCATCCGGGTGAGCCGTTCGAGCATCTCGATCGTATCGGCCTTGTCCCGATCCGCGACGCTGACTAACACCGCCTCACGTGGCTTGAGCGCCAGGCCGGATGCAAGCATCGCCTTGTAGAACGCGGACGAAAAGTCGCGGTCAATTCCCATCGCTTCGCCTGTCGATTTCATCTCCGGGCCGAGATTGACCTCGACGCCGCGAAGCTTCGCCATCGAGAACACGGGCGCCTTGACGGCAACGAGTGGCTGGCGCGGCCAGAGTCCACCGGAATAGCCTTGCTCGCGTAATGAAATACCGAGCATTGCTCGCGTCGCAATCTCGATGATCGGGACGCCGGTCGCCTTCGAAAGGAATGGCACCGTCCGGCTTCCACGAGGGTTGACCTCCAGAACATAGAGACGACCCGCGTGAATCACATACTGAATGTTCACAAGACCGATGACGCCGAGCTCGAGCGCAATCCGTGTGGTGTATTCGACGAGACGCTCCACCTCACTGGGATAGAGATTCACGCCGGGATAGACCGCGTATGAATCGCCCGAGTGGACGCCAGCGCGCTCGATATGCTCCATGATGCCGGGGACCAGCACATCGACGCCGTCACAGATCGCGTCGACCTCGACCTCCTTGCCCTCGAGATAGCGGTCGATAAGAATCGGGTGGCCACTCTGGAAATCGACGCTCGTCGCAAGGTACCGAGCCAGGTAATCGGCCGAATGCACGACTTCCATCGCGCGTCCGCCGAGCACGTATGACGGCCGAACGAGGACCGGGTAGCCGAGTCGATCGGCGACGTCGATCGCCGCATCGAGCGTCATCACTGCGGTGCCAGGCGGTTGGGGAATACCAATCCGCGTCAGGAACGCCTCGAACCGCTCTCGATTCTCGGCCAGGTCGATCGTATCGACACTGGAGCCGAGAATTGGCACGCCCCGGTCGGTCAGCGGGGTCGCCAGGTTGATTGCCGTCTGCCCACCGAACTGGAGGATGACCGGCACGGTCGTCAGATCCTCACAGCCTTCGTGACGTAGCACTTCACCAACCGATTCGCGATCCAACGACTCGAAGTACAGCCGGTCGGAGGTATCAAAATCCGTCGAGACTGTCTCAGGATTGGAGTTGATCATGATCGCGGCGGTGCCGGCGTGCCGCAGCGACTGGGCTGCCTGAACGCTGCAGTAGTCGAACTCGATCCCCTGACCGATTCGAATCGGCCCTGAGCCAATGACGACCGCTTTGGCGGCAGCAATTGGCGGGGCTTCATCCTCTTCCTCGTACGTGCTGTAGTAATACGGCGTCGCGGCCTCGAACTCCGCGGCGCATGTGTCGACCATCTTATAGACTGGCGTGATTCCTGCCGCGTAGCGTCGATCGCGGATATCCGTTTCCGGCGTCCCGTTGATCGCGCTGATCTGCTCGTCTGAGAACCCGAAGCGTTTCGCTTCCCAGAGCAGGTCGTCGGTCAATGGAGCCTGTCCGATGCGTCGCTCCATCTCAACGATCCGCGCCAGCTCATGGACGAACCATGGGTCAATCGACGACAGCGCGACAATCTCCGCTTCGGCGACTCCTCGTCGCAATGCGGTCGCCAGTGCCCAGAGCCGTTCATCATTCGGCTGCTGGATGGCGGCGAGAAGCGTGCTGTGGTCAGTCCATGCTGAGTTCTCCCAGAGCAGGTCTGGGGCATCACTTTCGAGCGACCGTGCCGCCTTTTGCAGCGCCGCCGCAAACGAGCGATCGATCGCCATCACCTCGCCTGTCGCCTTCATCTGCGTGCCGAGTGAGCGATCTGCGCGGCGAAACTTGTCGAATGGCCAGCGCGGGATCTTGACGACACAATAGTCGAGCGCAGGCTCGAACGCCGCTGTTGTCTGTTGCGTGACAGTATTCGGGATCTCGTCGAGCCGCTTGCCGATCGCAATTTTGGCCGCGACCCGCGCAATCGGGTAACCGGTTGCCTTCGACGCCAGCGCAGACGAGCGACTTACACGGGGATTGACCTCGATCACCTGGTACGCAAATGAATCTGGGTCGAGCGCGTACTGGACATTACAGCCGCCCTCGATGCCGAGCGCCCGAATGATCTTGAGGGCGGACGCACGAAGCATCTGGAACTCACGATCGGAGAGCGTCTGGCTCGGCGCAACGACGATCGAGTCGCCGGTATGAACGCCCATCGGGTCGAGATTCTCCATGTTGCAGACGGTGATGGCGTTGTCCGCCCCGTCGCGGATCACCTCGTATTCGATCTCTTTCCAGCCGAGCAGTGAGCGTTCGATGAGCACCTGGTGGATCGGGCTGGCTGCGATGCCGCTCCGCGCGATCTCCTCTAGCTCGGACATGGTGTATGCGATCCCACCACCGGTGCCGCCCAGGGTATACGCCGGCCGGATGATCAACGGGAAGTCGGCAATCTCGGCGAATGCGCATGCTTCGGGAACGGTGTGCACGATGACGCTCTCCATCACCGGCTCACCGATATCCTCTAGCAACTGTTTGAAGAGCTCGCGATCCTCGGCCTGCTGAATCGCGGAGAGTGGTGTCCCGAGCAGCTTGACGTTGTACTGGTCGAGGATGCCGAGATCCGCGAGCTGAACAGCAAGATTCAATCCGGTCTGACCGCCGAGTGTCGGAAGGAGCCCATCGGGGCGCTCGCGGATAATGATGCGCCGCAACACCTCAGGGATGAGTGGCTCGATGTAGACAACGTCGGCAACGTCTTCATCGGTCATGATCGTCGCCGGATTGGAGTTGACGAGAATCGTCTCGATGCCCTCCTCACGGAGCGCGCGACAGGCTTGCGTGCCGGCGTAGTCGAACTCGGCAGCTTGCCCGATGACGATCGGGCCGGACCCAATAACGAGGACTCGCTTGATCCGGTCGGTCACGCAGTCACCCCTTCGCTCTGGCGCTTCCCAGCACGGAGAAGCGTGACAAACTGATCGAATACGTACTGGGTATCCTGTGGACCGGGAGCGCCCTCGGGGTGGTACTGGATACTGAATATGGGCAGTGTCTCGTGTGCCAGTCCCTCGACTGAGCGATCGTTGAGGTTGATCTGGGACACAGACCAACCCTCGCTCGTTGGGATGCTGTCTGCGTCGACTTGATATCCGTGATTCTGCGCGGTGATGTGCACCCGGCCGCTGGAAAGATCCAGCACCGGATGATTACCGCCGTGATGACCGTACTTCAGCTTGCTCGTCGTCGCTCCGATTGCGTGGGCCAGCAACTGGTGGCCGAGGCAGACCCCGAGATAGGGGATGCCCGCTTCGATCAGCGCGCGAACGGTGTCGGCGGCCGGCGTTGCCTGTTCCGGGTCACCCGGCCCGGGTGACGTAAGAACTCCGTCCGGCTGCAGCGCGGCAATATCATCGTAGGGCGTGTCGAACGGCACGACGGTGACGCGAACGCCGCGACGCTCCAGCGACTCGAGGATGTTCTGCTTGACCCCACAATCGATCAGCACGACGTGCAGATCGCCGCGCCCGATGTCGCGTTGCTCCCGGGTGGTCACGTCTGCAACGACATTGGTGTCAGCCGGGGTCCAGGCCAACCGTGCGCGCGCCTTCAGCTCGTCGAGTGTGCGGTCACCTGTTCGCGCTACCAGCAACGCTCGCATCGCGCCCTGACGGCGGATATGGCGGGTCAGCGCGCGTGTGTCGACGCCGGAGATTGCGGGTATGTCATGGAGCTCGAAATACTCCGCCAGCGTCCCTTCAGACCGCCAGTTACTGGGCCAGTCGGTGTAGTTGCGAACGATCATGCCGCTGATCCAGGGCTGGCGAGATTGATCGTCAGCGGCCGTCACGCCGTAGTTGCCGATGATGGGATAGGTCATGCAAACGATCTGGCCACGAAACGACGGATCGGTGGCAACCTCCTGATAGCCTGTCATCGAGGTAGTAAAGACGACTTCGCCTTCGGCGTCCCGCTCGGCGCCGAAGGATTCTCCCCAGAAGACCCGGCCATCCTCGAGGATGACCGCGGCATCCCCCTTATGCACGCGCATCGTGGCGCACCTCCCCCTCGCAGATCGTGAGTAGAGCCCTGCCGCGCAGGATCGTTCCCAACAGCGGCGTGTTCTTGCTGCGCGAACGCAACGTCTCCTCGCTCGCGACCCATTCGCGCCGAGGATCGATAACGGTGATGTCCGCCGGATCACCAACGCCCAGCGCGCCGCCGGGAAGGCCGAGTGTCCGTGCGGGAGCAGCCGTCAGAAGCTCGACGACACGTGGCCAATCCAGATCGCCTCGTTCGACCAGTCGCGCCATCGTTGGCAGGGCTAACTCTAGCGCTGTCATCCCGAACGCTGCGCTCGACAAGCTTGCCGGCTTATCGCGCTCGGCGTGTGGAGCGTGGTCTGTGGCGACAAAGTCGAAGGCCCCTCGGCGGAGTGCCTGGATCAGACCCAGCGCGTCCGACTCCGGTCGCAACGGCGGGTTGACCTTCGCGCTTGAATCGGGCGACGGCCCGGATCCGACCGGCTCAAGCTCGCCCGCGAAACGTCGCCGACCTGCGACCCATTCGTCAGTCATCAACAGGTGATGGGGCATCACTTCTGCGGTCACTCGCACGCCTCGCGCGCGTGCCGCCTGGATAAGCTCTATCCCGCGGACCGTCGAGACATGCAGGACGTGTAGCCAGCCACCAGTCTCCTCCGCCAATCGAAGGTCTCGCTCGATATACGACTCCTCGGCCTCGGCGGGAATACCAGGGTCACCCAGTTCCTCGGAGACAGCGCCACGATGCATCGAGCCGCCGCGAGCCAGTTCGGGATCCTCGCAGTGGACCATGATCGGTAGGTTCAGTTCCGAGGTCAACCGTAGTGCCTCGCGCATGACATCTTCGGATCCGGCGCTGTCGCCGTCGTCAGAGAAGCCGATAGCGCCGGCGGCAGCCATCTCCCGAAGCGGCGCGAGCACGCCACCTTCGCGACCGACTGAGATCGCGCCGATCGGATGGATGTGTATCCCGGTCTGCCGGCCGCGTTCGACGATATCTGCGATCCGCTCGGGCGTGTCGAGTGGCGGAGACGTGTTCGGCATGCAGCAGACGCGGGTGAACCCGCCCGCCGCAGCCGCCGCAGCGCCGGTGACGAGATCCTCCTTGTAGGTCGGTCCCGGATCGCGTAGATGGACATGGGCGTCGATCCACCCTGGCGTCACGAGGCACCCGTCTGCGTCAATCACGACCTCGCGAGCGATCGGCTCGAGGCCGGCGGCAATCGCGAAGATCTTGCCGTCGGATACCCTGACATCAAGTCTGGAGTCAAGCCCGTTGGCAGGATCGATTACTCTCCCACCTCGAATTAGCATCGTAGTCATTCGACTCCCAGATAAGAAAAAAGCCTCCGCTGAAGGCGGAGGCCCCGAGTTCGATATCGTGTGTTGTCGGGTTCAGGCACGTGCAACCAGCATATTCTTTCGTACGTACGCCACCGACACAAGCGTATCCGAAGAATGATACGGATTCGCTGCCTGGTCCGTCAAGGCGCGTTAGAGTTGGCCATGCTGGGGGATCGCGACTAGAATATTCCTGATGAGTACTGACTGGACAGTTGAGGACGCCACAGGGGACGGGCCACCGATCGTCGAGGTCGTCGAAGCGTTGCGGGCTTGCTACGGAACTCCCGACCGCGGAGATCCGGAACCGCCGATCGACGGTCTTATTGCGACGATCCTGTCGCAGAACACGTCTGATATCAACACCGAGCGCTCGTTCCGGTCACTGAAGCAGCGCTTCCCTGACTGGGATGCGGTGATCGACGCTCCGGTCAGCGAGGTCGCCGACGCAATCCGTAGTGGTGGCCTGGCCGACCGCAAAGCCCCACGTATTCAGGCAGTCCTCCGCGCGATCCGTGACCGCACCGGCGGCTACGATCTGTCGTTCCTCGGCGCAATGGAGATCGAGGAGGCACGCGACTGGTTGATGGCCCTCAACGGGGTCGGGCCGAAGACGGCGTCCTGCGTCCTGATGTTCAACCTGGGTCGCGACGCGATGCCAGTCGACACCCATGTCCATCGGGTCGCAGCACGACTGCACCTGCTCCCGCCGGGCACATCTGCCGAACGGGCGCACGCAATACTCGAAGCGCAATTGCCTCCTGGGATGGCACACGACGCACATCTGCTGATGATTCGCCACGGCCGGGAAACCTGCACGGCGCGACGTCCTCGGTGCGCAGATTGCGTGCTTGTACACTGCTGTCCTTCGGCGCCGCTTTTTCTCGGCGCATTCGACACGAGCACAAACGGAGCAGAGATCTCATCATGACGATTCGACACACCGAAATCTTCCTCGTTCGCCACGGCCAGACCGACTCGAATGTTGCCCGGCTCTTTGACGGCGCAACTGACACGCCGCTGAATCGGCGCGGCTTGCGCCAGGCCGAGCTTGTTGCCGAGCGTATCGGCCAGCTTGCCGATCTGACTTCCCTCTATTCCAGCCCCCTCCAACGCGCGCTTTTCACAGCCCAGGCCATTTCGCGGAGCATCGGCCTCCAGCCAGTGCTCGACCCCGGCCTGCAGGAGATGAATTTCGGTATAGCCGAGAATCACACGATGGCGACAATCATCGAACGCTGGCCAGAGCTCGCCGCCCAGATCCAGAATCCAGACGAATCCAACGTGGTATTTCCCGGCGGGGAGTCACTGGCCGTGTTCCACCAACGTATCCGGATGACACTTGATCTGATTGCGACAGCGAATCAGGGGCAGCGCATTGTTGTCGTCGCTCACGGAGGCGTCATCAGGTCGGCTGTCTCGCAACTACTCGGGCGCACCCCGGATGACTGGCGGACGCTCACGGTGGAAAACTGCAGCATCACCCATGTCGAGTTGGCATCCAGTGGATCGATCGCTCACGTCGTCAACGATGTGGTTCATCTCGAATCGCTGACCGTCGAGCAAGTATCGGAGACTCTCGACCAGTGAGCCTGGGTCTGACGGTGCTGGGAGGTGCGGCAGCATGGCCAAATCCGGGGCAGGGTTGCTCGTCCTATCTCGTCGATGATGGCGAGACAACGCTCCTGTTGGACTGCGGCCCAGATACGATGTCGACACTCCGAGCGGAAACGGACTATCACGATATCGATGCGATCATCCTGTCCCACTGGCACTCGGATCATGTGCTTGACATTGTTCCGTACCGGTACGGGCTGGTTTACGGTCCAGGCTCCCTGCCCAGGCCGATACCTCTCTATGTCCCGCCGGGAATATCCCGACGCCTCGATGAGCTGGCGGCGGCGCTGATCGACGCAGATGACGATCCCAGGGCATTCTGGGAGGGTGTCTTCCGTATCCACGAGTACGGTTCGAGCAGTGATATCAATGTGGGATCGTTCAGCATTCGATTTGCCGAAACTCAACATTATGTCCAGTGTTTTGCGGCGCGCGTAACCCATCGCGACACACGCCGTGTCATCGTTTACTCGGCCGATGCAGGCGTCGTCGAACCGCTGATCGACCTCTTTCGCGGCGCAGATATCGCCATCGTCGAGGCGACACTCGACGACCACGGCGAGACACCGCGCCAGGACCGCGGCCACCTGACGCCTGAGGATGCCGGCCGGCTTGCCAGAATGGCCAGCGTTGGCACGCTCGTTGTGACACACCTCTGGTCAGAACGCGACTCCGCGACGGTCGTAGCGCGCGCCAGCACCCAGTTTCATGGCCCAGTGATCGCAGCGTCGGCAGGGATGAGAATCAATGTCTAGAGATTTCGCCGCGTGGTTCCGAATCGGCCACACGACCTGGAACGAAGACCGCACTGGCTGCACGGTGATCCTCCTGGATCGTCTCGCGCCGGCCTGGGCGGATGTCCGCGGGGGAGCGCCAGGCACGCGGGAGACGGACCTCCTCGGACCCGGCCGATTAGTGGGCAGCGCGAATGCAATCTTGCTGACTGGCGGAAGCGCGTTCGGGTTGGCCGCGGCCGACGGTGTTATGCGCTATCTCCAGGAAGGCGGAGAGGGCGTCCCGACATCAGCAGGACCGGTCCCGATCGTCACCGGCGCGGTCATCTTCGACCTCGCAAATGGAATCCACCGGAGCCCGACCGCTGACGATGGGTATGCCGCCTGTCTTGCGGCATCCAGCGACCTCCCTGAGTCCGGGAAGATCGGGGCCGGAGCGGGGGCGACGGTCGCCAAGCTCGGCGCGCAGCCGGCCCAGGCGGGCGGCCTCGGAGTGGGTGTTGCGTCTGTTGGCGAAACACAGATCGTAGCGATCGTTGTGCTCAATGCGGCCGGCGATATCGTTGATCCCACAAACGGAGAGTTGTT
>CALMXF010000093.1 GCA_937870985.1 uncultured Chloroflexota bacterium | reverse complement strand
CGGGAGTCTGGCGGCCCGGCTGCGCGAGCAGGAACGGCAGGCGCTCCACAACGCGCAGCCGTGCGCTGCGCGCCCGCGGGTTGCGGGCAACCTCGGCCTCACTCGGCCGAACCCCTTTGCCGACATGCCGGACGAGCGGGACGCGGCCGCAGACACAGACTGGCGTCTCGCGAGGACAGATGCAGCCGCGTGAAGCCTCCGCGAACGCGCGCTTGACGATGCGATCCTCCAGAGAATGGAATGAGATCACCGCCATGCGTCCACTACGCGGTACCGGGAATGATCCAAGGAGGGAGCCACGCTCGACCTCGCCGAGTTCATCGTTGACGGCGATGCGCAATGCCTGAAAGGTTCGGGTGGCGGGGTGTATCCGCGCGCCTGGCCGGCGGCCGATCGTGCGTTCGACAAGCGCGGCCAACTGCGTCGTCGTCTCGATCGACTGGCGCTCGCGCGCAGTGACGATGGCGCGGGCGATCCGGCGGGATTGACGCTCCTCACCATACTCAAACAGGATCCGAGCCAGCTCGAACTCGCTCGCCGTGGCGATCAGATCCGAGGCCGAGCCACCACGGCTCTGGTCGAAGCGCATATCGAGCGGCCCCTCGGCCTGAAAGCTGAACCCTCGTCCGGCTTCGCCGAGCTGCATCGACGACAACCCGAGATCGAGCAGAACGCCGTCGATCCCGTCGAACCCGAGCCGGTGGACGATCGCTGTCATGTTGGCGTAACTGTCGATAACGAAGATGGCGCGTTCGGGGAAATCGGCAACCAGAGCGCCGAAGTACCGCTCGACGTCCGGGTCGCGGTCGATGCAGATGACGCAGCCATCCGGCCCGACCCGCTCGGCGATCCGCCGGGCGTGGCCGCCAGCGCCGAATGTGCCGTCGATGTAGACCCCTCCCGGGCGCACAGCCAGCGAGTCGATCGCTTCGTCGGCGAGGACGCTGATGTGACTTTCTGTCACATCAGCCGGCGGCGCAACATGCACTTTTGCCCCGGCCACGATGGGCTGGGCGTTCTCAGGCTCTTGTTCGTTCACGACCATGCTTCATCACCGCATCCCGCCTGCAACGGAACCACGGCTCAGTTATCAGACCAGCGCCGCCAGCCGTTCGGCAATCGACGCCCCATCGCGCTCGACCAGCTCATCCTGCTCCGCCCACTTCGCGGGCGACCAGATCTCGAGGAACGCATGCATACCTGCGACGATCGCCTCACGCTCCAGCTCCGCATGGACCCGCAACTCGGCTGGAACCAGGATGCGTCCCTGCCGATCGAGCTGAACGTCCACCGCGTTCGCGAAGAGCATGCGGCGTAGAACTCTGCCATCCGGATCGCCAATCGACAACGCTGATACACGCTCGGCCAGTGGGATCCAGGCTGCCATCGGATAGACAAGCAGGCACCGGTCGAAGCCGCGTGTGACGACGACTCCGTCCTGCAGCTCCTCACGGTACTTCGCTGGCAGGGCGAGTCGGCCCTTTTCGTCCAGATTGTGTTGGTGACGTCCGAGAAACACCGGTCGTCCGCCTCATCTGCCTGCCGGCGCGTCACGCCGCGTCGTCGCTATCGCCAATCGGGCGGTTATCCACATACCGCCCCACTTATCCCCACTTCCCCCCACAGTTATCCACAGTATGACATGAAAAGGGTGTACGTACAAGCATCAGGCGACCGGGGTCGCGCTCTTGGCCAGCCCGCATGAGTCGAACCGCGCAGCAAAAGATCCTCCCCCAGCCGGCGGCAAACGGGGGAGGATCCGGTGCGTGCGAGATTACGATGACAGGTGAACGACGTGACGACCGATCCGCCAGATTGGCCCTGACAGGCTACCGCCGCTGGCGTTCGGACATGCCCACTCGGGAGGGGCGCAATCCGTCCAGGTTCGAAGAATCAGTCCGCCGGCATGATAACGGCGATTGTCGCGCCGGTCTGGATCGTTGCGCCCGGCTCGACCGCCAGCTCGGTGACGGTGCCGGACTGGTGCGCCGTGATCTCATTCTCCATCTTCATCGCCTCGACGACGCAGATGAGCTGACCAGTCTCAACGGCCGCACCCTGCTCGACCGCGATCGACAGCACTGTCCCCTGGATCGGGCTACGGAGCTCGTTGCTGGTCGGCGCGACGACTTGCGCCCCACCCGACCGCCCCGCCCGAGCCATTGTGGGCCACCGCATTGGTTGTAAAGGCGTCACCGGTAAGCCGATTGGTAAAGGTACTACCACCCGCGCGCT
>CALMXF010000092.1 GCA_937870985.1 uncultured Chloroflexota bacterium | reverse complement strand
GCGTGTTGAGGGAGAGCGTGCCGGTCACGTTCAGGCCGTTGATGCTGACCGCCGAGTTGCCGCCGCCGACCGTCCGTGCGCGAGTAGCTCGGTGACGATCGGCTCGATCTCGGCGACCGGCAGCGCCAGCACACCTCCCCGGTCCGTCGTGCTCATCCCGATCAGCTCGCCGGACGCCGAGATCAACGGCCCGCCAGAGAAGCCGGGATAAAGCGTGAGGTCCGGGCGAATTACGGGTCGCCTGTCTCCGCGGCGTCGTCGCCCCCAGAGCGCGCCCGTGGCCGAGATGATGCCCAGCGCTGCGCTCAGGTATCCGCCCGGTCGGCCGATTGCCAGACAAAGATCGCCAACACGCGGATTCGGTGCGCGTAAGGCGGACGCGGGCAGATCCCCCGCCCGCAACACAGCCAGATCGTTGGCGGGATCGCGGCCGGCCAGCGTCGCCGCAACCCGCTTCCCGTCGGGCAGGATGACGACGATATCCTCATCGCGCTCGACGACGTGGTCGGCGGTGATGACGACCCCAGTACTCCAGACGATCCCGGTGGCGCCATAACGCCGCCGGGCATCGACGCCGACGGTCCACGCGCCAGCCGCTTCGACGGCATCAGCGTAGCCGATATTGCGTGCTTCATTCGCGGTCATATCTCGTGCCCCTCTTCAGGTGAGCGAACGTGCCAATACATCCGATTGTGCCGGTTGCCGGCGTCGGAGGCATCAGCCGGTCCGGTAGTGGCGACCTGCCCGATTGAGCAGGGTGACGACTCGCCAACAAACGAGCAATATCGGAAAACAAGGCGAACGTGCCCCCCGCGCGGCCGTTCGTAACCCCGGCTGTCACCCCCGCGGAACGAACTTGAAGCAGCCGCGAACATGGTCGTCGATGACTCCGATACTCTGCAGATAGGCGTAGATCGTGGTCGAGCCGACGAAGGCGAAGCCGCGCTTCTTGAGGTCGCGAGCGACGGTATCGGACAACGGGGTCGTCGCCGGGAGCGTCTCAGGCGTGTAGCCCTCCGGATGGCGAACTGGCTCGCCATCGACCCAGTCCCAGAGATAACGGTCGAACGAACCGAGCTCCTCCTGGACGGCAAGGAATGCCCGGGCATTGCGCGGCGCAGCCTCGATCTTCAGGCGATTGCGGATGATCCCCGAGTCGGCCATGAGTCGGGTGATATCGGACTCGCCGTAGCGGGCGATCTGCTCCGGGTCGAACCCCTCGAACGCGCGCCGGAACCCCTCGCGCTTGCGCAGGATCGTGATCCACGACAAGCCGGCCTGAAACCCCTCCAACACGAGCATTTCGTAGAGCTTCTGGTCGTCGTGGCAGGGCACGCCCCACTCCTCATCGTGGTAGAGGATGTAGAGCGGGTCGCTCCCGGGCCAGGCGCAGCGCTGGCGCGCATCGACGGTCTCCATCTCATCCACCCCTTCGTCAGCCAGAGGACGCACCGCACCGCGCAAGTATGCCGCGTCGATCGGCACGGTTCTTGATATGAGGGATCTTGCTCGGGTGTGAAATCCGATCGGCGCAATCGAGGAGGCGGGAATGAGCAAGCAGGCGAAGACTCTCAGCGGGTTTCTTGAAGGCGAGCAATTCGCATGGCTGGAGGCGGTCGCGAATCCCCTCCAGGATTCGGTAACACGCGTATTCAATACCAGCGACGGGGCCAGGCAGGTAAAGAGCCTGCTCAACGGCACACAGGCCCGACATCGTATTCATCCGATGCTCGTGGCCGCGCCGCTCGGCGCCTGGATAATGGCTGCGGCCTTCGACGCGCTGGAGGTCTTCGGCAGGAGTCACACGCCGCACTTCCGGACTGCGGCAGACACGGCGATCGGCGTCGGAATCGTCTCCTCGAGCGCGGCCGTGCTGACCGGGCTAGCTGACTTCGCCGACCTCTGGGGCCATCCTCGCAGGGTCACCGTGGCGCACGCGCTCTCGAACACGACCGCGCTTGCCTGCTACAGCGCATCGCTC
>CALMXF010000091.1 GCA_937870985.1 uncultured Chloroflexota bacterium | reverse complement strand
CACCGACCGTTCTGCCGCGTTCCTCGTCGCGCGGGCCATTGGCCGACGCGGCACGAAGGGCGCGCGGATGTTCGAGCAGGGTTACGACGTTGCGCAGGGCCGGCTGCCGCAGAGGATGGCCGCGTTACGAGTTGCGATTGCGCGGGTGCTGGCGTGAGCTACCCGGACGTGCGCGACGTGATCAAGGCCCGGCTGCTGACCGTCTCGAACATCGGCGTTATCAACGACTACCGACGGGGCGCGAAGGACTGGACGGCGTTCTCCACCGCGTTCATGACCACCGTTGCGCTGAAGCAACAGATTCGCGGCTGGGACGTGGCCTGGGAGAGCGGGCAGTACGCGCCGGAAGCGTGGGAGTCAGGAAATCAGATGCTGATGGCTGGCGAACACGTCTACGTCGTGCGTGGCTACATGAGCCACCGTGACGGCGACGCAACCGACCGGGAGTTCTCGTCACTCATCCAGTCCGTCATGAAGGCGCTCGTTACATGCATGGCATCGGCAACGCGTCGGCAGTCGCACGTGCCGGTGATGTTGCGTTCGAATGCCTTCCTCAACTTCGAGGTGCCGACGCAAGGCGTGGCGCTGATCCATCACTGTGAGATCGAGGTGCGTGTGATGGATGAGGAGACGATCTGATGCACGACGCGGCTTTCCTGTTCGTCGCGCGCGCCGTCTCGACGCAGCGGCTTGATAGTCGGCCACTCGTGGCGGTCGAGCTGGGCGCATGCAATGTCAACGGCTCGGTGCGCGCGCTCTTCCACGCTGACACGGCATGGACGGGCATTGACCTGCGACCGGGCGCGGGGGTCGATGTCGTGATGGCCGCGGAGGAATACCAGCCCGTCAGGCCGGTCGATGTCGTGGTGACAACCGAGACACTGGAGCACGCGCCGGGATGGCGTGACATTATCGTCAACGCCGCCGGCATACTCCGAGCGCCCGGCTGGCTGATCGTCACGGCCGCAGGGCCGGGGCGAACGCCGCACGGCTGCGATGGCGGGAGCGTGGGCGATGAGCACTACGCGAACATCGACCCGGACGCCTTACTCGACGCGTTGAACGCCGCCGGATTCAGCGCCAGCATGGTTGAGACGAACGACGTCGCGGGCGATGTCTACGGGCTGGGCATCATGCAGGGGGCGCAGCCATGACTGCGACGATCTCCGAGCCGCCCGCCACACAGCAGGCCGCTGCTGGCATCTCGCGAGTGATGGTCGTTGCGCCGGGGCATCGGTACTCGACGAAGGACGTGTACGACAACATCCTCGCCGGCCTGCGGTCGATGCCGGGCATGGATGTGCTGGCGTTCCCGTTCCATGACTACATCGAAGCGCTGCTACCGCTAGAGTCCGACTGGGAGCAGAGCAACGTCCCTGACGTTACCGACACGCTGCTATTGCGGGCCTCGGACGCTGCGTTCCCGAGATTCCTGGCGTTCCAGCCGCAGCTCGTTGTCGTGATGACTGGGACGACGTTCCCGCTGGCGGCATCGGCGCTGATGGCACGATACACACGCACAGCAGTGGTGCTCACCGAGTCGCCGTATCAGCGCGACATGGAACAGCGGCTGTCGGTTGCGTTCCATGACGTGTTCACCAATGAGCGGACGTGCGTTGAGGGCTTTGTCCGGCATCGCCGGATGATGGAGCACATCGAGCCGGGGCGCGTCCACTACCTGCCGCACATGTTCAACCCGGCGGTGCACCACTCCCGGCCGGCGCTGGCGCAGTACGCATCGGATGCCTGCTTCATTGGCTCGCCGTTCCCCGAGCGCCTTGCGCTCTTCGGCGGTGTCAACTGGGGCGGCATCTGCTTTCGGTCGTGGGGCATGGAGGCTGACCCGAGCGTTCCTGAGAGCGCGGAGAAGCCCGGCGGGTTTGTGTCGAACGACACGGCGCACGATATCTATGCCAGCGCCAGTATCGTGATCAACCATCACCGCACGAGCACCTACTACGGGAGCGGGGGGCACATCACGAGCGGCGAGGCCGAGAGCCTCAACCCGCGCGCCTACGAGCTGGCTGCGGCCGGCGTCTTCCAGGTCTGCGACGATAGCAGGCCGGAGCTCGCCGAGGTGTTCGGCGATTCGATCCCTACCTACCGGCAAGGCGATAGTGCTGACCTGGAGCGTGTGATCCGCTACTACCTCGACCGCCCGGAGGAGCGCCGGCGGTTGGCGGGGGCAGCGCAAGCGCGGTCTCTCGGTCATGGCTGCGCCAGTCGGGCGCGATACATCATCGACCGTTGCAACGACAGGAGCTAACACATGGCCAAGAAGGCCGGCGTCAATCAGTTGCTCTACTTCGGCACCGGCGCGGCTACCGCGGTGGCCGAGGGGACGGGCTTCACGATCAATGTCTCGACACAGTTTGCGGACTCGACCGCATGGGGCGATTCGTTCCAGACGCAGATTCCGACAATTGCCCAGGCGTCGGGGCAGATCACCAAGCACTACGACCACGCTGAGATCGCGTTGCGCGCAGCCGCGCTGGCGCGATCCGTTGGTAACTTCTACTGGTACCCGGATCGTGCCGAGCCGACGAACTACATCTACTGGAAAGGCTACGTTGCCGGCGGCTCGATCAACGCGGGCAGCCTGACCGGCATGATCAGCCAGACCTACGATGTCTCGTTCTCTGAGCAGCCGACCTGGAAGCCGTAACCGTCTGCGCTGGGCTGGCGTTCCTGCTGGCCCAGCCACTACACCCGGAGAGGTGAGCCGATGGAATTCCGCCATATTGAGATGCCCGAACCGCGCGCAGACGTGCCGAAGCCGCGTATCAAGACGGCGCGACACGTTGATCTGCCGGATGGCAAGCACTGGATCACGGTCATCGGGGGCTATTCGCACGAAGAGCGGCGCTTCTGGGCGTGGCTCATGGATCGTGTGCGGGCCCTGCCGACGATCACGGACGCGGGAGAGCGTGATCAGGCGGAGAACGAGGTCAACGCGCTCTTTGCCACGTTTCTGGACGTGCATCTTGTCGAGCACAACCTGACGTATCCGGGGACTGAGGATGCGCTGCCCGAGTCGGGTTGGGACTTGTTCTGGGAGATTCCGTTCGATCAGTCGATCCGGCTCTGCGGCGTCATCATTGACCCGCCGTCGCCGTTCGACTCCCCAAAAGCCGTGCCGAGTTCTATGACTGGCTGACCGATGGGCGGTTGCGCGAAGAGCCGCCGCCGGCAGGATGGAGCGACTGGGATGTCGCGCTCGAAGACGAACGCATGGCAGAACGATACGGCTGGACGCCTGACGACATCGACCGGTTGGGCGCAGACGGCCGGCGGCGTGTCCGCTACTGGTGGTCTGTCTGGATTGCGTGGCGGCAGGCAGACGAGTTCCTGCGCCAGTGGGAAGGCCAGCAGGAGCAGAACGCGGCGATCAACGCGGCGCGATGGGAAGCTACGGGAGACGATGCGCGATAGAGCCTCAGTCGGGCGTTGCGCGGATTTCCGACCAGCGGCTGTTCATGGCTTCCCATTCCCGCTTGCTCACTTCGTACTGCCGGTCGCTTTCGTGGAGGTCGCCCGCGATTGCCGCTTCCATCCCAGCAACGACTGCATCAATCGTCGCGAGCGCGTGCGGCTTCAGGCCGACGCCACAGGCGCCCCAATCCTCGGACTCAACGCGGGCGCGGGCGTCCTTGACGGCTGGCAGCGCCGCCGGCATGTCTGCGACAGGCATCGTCGTTGTCCAGCCCTTCGACGCATCCGAGAAGGACTTCCACGCGCCAGTCTGCATCAACTGCAACAGGCTATCCGCGTCCGCCTGCTTGCAGGCAACCACGGGGTCACTCGACTGTCGGCTGCACCCCGTCAGGACAAGCATCGCCAGCGTTACCGCAACTACGGCTATTCGCATTCCGCCACTCCTTCACATCGCACACAGGATATCGCGCCACTCGTGATCGGAAAACGTTTCTAATGGCCAGCACCCAGCAGGTACAGATCAAGGTCACGGGGCAGTACGCGGCCGATCCCGCATTCAAGGCTGCGATCAGCGACCTGAAGAACGTCGGGGTAGCCGCGCAGGAGGCGGGTGGCAAGCTCAAGCAGATGAGCGGCGAGAAGGTCACGGTCGCCGTCGATACTCAGCAGGCCGAGCAGGGCGTCGATAAGCTCGAAAAGATGATTGTTCGCATAGCCGGGCAGGATGTGCAGATTCCGGTTGACGCCGACCTGAACCCGGCGCTCGCCGAGATGGCCAAAGCCGAAAAGGAAGCCAGAGCGCTTGAGGCAATCAAGCCGACGATTGACATCCACGCTGACGCGCAGCAGGCCGTGCAGGAGATCGAAAAGGTCAGCAACGCGTCGTCGATGCTGGGCACGCAAGCCGCGGCCGGGTTGGGCCAGTTCAAGGGCGCGATTCTTGGCGTTGCGGGGGGCGTGGCGTTAGCCAACGTGGCGTTGGGCGCAGTCAGCAAGGGGCTTGGGTTCCTCAAGGACTCCGTCTTCGGCGCAAACAATCAGATGGATCAGACTCGCGCCACACTGATGGCTATCACGAAAGACGGCGGCGAGACCAGCCGGATCATCGGGATGATCAACCAGGAAGCCGCTCGAACGCCGTATGTGTTCGGCGAGATGGCTTCGACCTATACCGCGCTTTTGCCACTATCAAAGCAGTACAACACCAGCTTGCAGGAACTTGTTGAGACGGCGGAGCTGCTAGCCGCGTCGAAGCCCGAGCAAGGGCTGGCCGGCGCGGCGTTCTCGCTCCGGGAGGCGATGAGCGGTGACTATATGTCGCTCATCAGCCGGTTCGACCTGCCGCGCCAGTACATCAACCAGCTAAAGGCGGAGGGCGTCCCGGCGCTGGAGATCGTCCGGCAGGCGATGGGGCAGATGGGATACGACTCGGACATCATGGCCCGTCGCGCTGAGACGATGACCGCGCAGTGGGACACGTTCTTCGATGACATCCGGATCAACATCGCGACCAAGGCCGCGCCGTTCGTGCAATGGCTCAGCTCCACCGCGCTGGAAGCGGCGAAGGGGCTAGCCGAGACAACCGGGAACGTTCTACATGGGCTTGGTGAGGTCGGACAGGCGCTAGCCGATCTGCCGCCTATCACCATCATCAAGCTGGCGCTGGAGACGGGCGGTGACGAACGCGCCTGGGACTTCATCCGTTCGGTCTACAAGAACACCCCGGTTCTTGGTAGCGGGACGCAAGCGATCAAGGACGTGGCGGCTACCGCAGAGGCGTACAACGACTTTCAGGAGAAGCGCCAGCGCCAGGAAGAGGTCTACGTCAACACGGTGCACCAGGTCGGGTCAGCGTACCAGCAGTACATTGATACGGCTATTGCTGGCTCGGGATACATGATCGCCGACCAGAACGAGCTGAACCAGCAGGCGGAGGCGTACCACTTCGCGATTCAGCAGCAGGAATCGGCAATCCGCCGGCGGAATGAGGCCTCGCGAGACGCCG
>CALMXF010000090.1 GCA_937870985.1 uncultured Chloroflexota bacterium | reverse complement strand
GCCGGCCGGCTGCCGCAGCGACGCCCGACAGATACTTCGACGAATGGACTGCCGCGGAATTCGGCTGGAACATAGCGCCCGCGATCTCGTCGCCGAGCGGGGTCTTCACCAGACTCTGCAGCGCGTCGCGATCGAGAACTTCGGCGGTGATGCCCCGCGCGGCGAGCTCGCCGAGACCAGCGCGCCTGGCATCGAGGTCGGCGTCGCCGAGGATGAAGCCGAGCGAACCTGGCACCCGGTAGTCGCAGTCGATTCCTTCCTCGGCGACCACCCGGCGGACGATCTCACAACCATCCTCGGTGAGCTTCCAGAGGTCCCATGCGGCCTGCTCGCCGATGCGCTCCGCTGTCGGCCCGATGCCGGCGACCAGACCCGCGCCGACGAACCCACCGTTTCGACCCGTGGCTCCCCAACTGATCGCGTCGCGTTCGATCAGCGTGACGTCAACGCCGGCCTTCGCCAGCCAGTAGGTTGCCCAGACACCCAGAACTCCGCCTCCAACGACAACCACATCGGTTGCCTCGGGCAATGAGTCGCCAGGCACGAGTGGCGCTCCGGTGGCGTGCCAGTACGACAGGGGTTCACTTGTTCGTCCAGTCGACGACATGTCTCCTCCGGCTCCTTGTCTTTCTTGTGCCCGTGATCCGGGCTGCGTGGCGCGAGAATACACGACTCCGCCCGATGTCGCGCGTTCGTCAGATGTTGCGGCCGGTGTATGCCGTGAGAAGCAGATGAATCTGCCCCCGATGTTCCGCCTCGTGCTGCATCAGATGGTGGAGCACCCACGCCGGCGTCACGTCGTATTCGGGCAGCGCGCGTGGCCGGAGGAAGTCTTCGATCGTCATCTCCCGGAAACCAAGGATCAGGCGGTCACGGATTGCAGAGAGAACCGTCAGATGTTCAGAGAGACTTCGCCGGCTGACATGCGTCAGCCGGCCACTGGCGTCACGCACGTCCCACGGCAGCAGGGCGACGATGTCATCCGGGAATGGTTCGGTCAGCACCTCGACGTACAGCCAGTCTGTTTCGATTGCGGCGATGTGGTAGAGCAGCGTGCCGATCGTGTTTTCATCGTCGCGCTGCCAGTCGAGCGCGGGGTCGTCGATCCGATCCAGCAGTTGCAGGGTGCGTGCGCGAGCATCCTGCGCCGCGGCAAGCCACTGCGCGATTGCTGGGTCTGTTGCCGTGGGAAGGGTGAGCGTGAGCTGTCGGCGTGATTCGGGTTGGGTCATGAGAGGAAGTCTTTCGGATACGGATGACTAGCCACCATGCTGCCGGAGGATTTCGGCGAGCTGCGGAGGATCGATGCTTCCCCCACTGAGAATACAGACCGTCCGGCCGCGCTCCGTGCGTGACAGAGCCAGCGCAGCGGCGACAGCCAGCGCCCCGGCCCCCTCTGTCACCAGCTTGTTCCTGAGCGCGAGCCGTGCGATGGCCGACTTCGTCTCGTCATCGGTTGGCGTCAGACAGCCAGCAAGCATCTGCTGTAAGTCGGGGAAGGCATCAGCCGAGACGAATGGCGCGCCCGCGCCGTCGACGAATGTGTCGTAGGGCGTGGTGCGTGGCTCACCGGCCGCCAGCGAAACGGCCAGAGCGCTGCCGCCGAGCGGCTGGACACCGAAGACGCGGACATCCGGGTGGCTGGCCTTTATGGCAGACGCGATCCCGAGGGCCAGACCCCCGCCGCCGACCGGCACGATCACCGTCTCGACATCCGGCAGGTCTTCCAGAATCTCCAGCCCGATAGTCCCATTCCCGGCCGCGACCAGCGGGTCGTTGAATGGATGAATGAAGCCCGGACGGTCATTGAACCGGCCGTCCTGCATCGCAGCCATCACTTCAGGTCGTGGAATCAGCTCGATTGAAGCGCCGTAGCCTCGTGTCGCGGCCTTCTTGAACTCGGGGGCGCTCTCCGGCATGATCGCGGTCGCCCGTAGCCCCAGCCGGCGCGCGGACCACGCGACCGCCTGCGACATGTTACCGGCGGAGAGCGTCGTTACCTCGTCGAGTGGCCCCGCCTCCAACCGCGCTGCAATCGCGTTGTGCGCTCCGCGCAGCTTGAATGACCCGATCGGCTGGAGGATCTCCGGCTTGAGCCAGACGTCGTCTACCTCGTGAAGCTGGAGCAGCGGGGTGCGGATCGCCACGTCCACGAGCCGCCGTCGTGCGGCAAGGATGTCGTCAAGCGTAAAGCGCATTTGGCGTCCTTCTCAACCCCAGGTCGCTGGCCAGACAGTCATGATAAGTCATCAGTCGTGGCTTGCGCGGGCAGTGATCCTGGGCGACGATACCGGGCGGAGTTGATGAGACTATATCGAAGGGATACCGCCGCCGTGACCGAAACCAGCACCGAGCCGCAGCCGCTCACGCCGGAGCAGCTTGCGACGATGACACGCGTCGGCGACGCGCGTCTTGCGCCGGACGGAACAGCCGTCGTCTTTGTCGTTGACCAGGCCAGCAAGGATGGCGAAAACGAGCAGGCTGCGCTCTGGATAGCGCCGTTCGATTCCACGTCGGCAGGCGCAGCCCGTCAGTTCACCAGCGGACTGGCCAACGATCGCGCGCCGCGTTGGTCGCCGGACAGCGGCCGCATCGCGTTTCTCTCAGATCGCGCCGAGCGGGGCAAGTCGAGCGTATACGTGATGCCAGCAGACGGTGGCGAGGGTATTCGCGTGTTCGATCAACAGGGTGAGCTCAGCGGTCTCACCTGGTCGTCGGATGGCCGCTTCCTGGCCGTGCTCTTCACCGAACCAGAGACCGCGGAGGAGAAGAAGCGCAAGGAGGACCGCGACGACGCGAACGTCTGGGATCACGAACAGAAGTACCAGCGGCTCTGGGTCATCGATCCGGACGCGAAGACTGCGACCTGTGTCTCTCCCGACGCGCGTCAGGTTCGCTCGTACGCCTGGGCGCCGGACGCGGAGCGATTCGTGATCTGCGCCACAGGGAACGCGCGTATCGACGATCTCTTCACCGAGAACGAGCTGGAGATCATTCCCCGAGGGGGTGGTGAACCAACATCGATCGGCACGCTGACCGGCGTCGCCTCGGATCTCACCTGGTCGTCGGATGGACGCTACCTCGTCTACCGATCCTCCGCAGGCCAGGTCGTTCATGGTGAGCATGTTTATCGGATCAACGCCGACGGCAGCGACCGTGTCTGTCTGACTGAAGGGTACAGCGGGACGGTCGAAGGACTCTCCTCGCCGGATGGCGGCAGCTCGCTCGTGCTCTCCTGTGCCGAGGGTGTCGACTTCGCCGCCCACTGGCTCAGTTGGGATGGCGAGATGTCGCCACTCCTGTCGCGACAGGAGGGTTGGGCGGACGTGCCTGCGAGTGTCAGCTGCGATCGCCGGCGATTGGGACTCGTCTGGCAGACCGGGGTCGAGCCGGAAAATGTCCACGTCGCCGAGGTGGCTGACGGTCGCGCCGGCGCGCTGCGCAAGGTGACTGACTTCAACAACGGGATCACAACAGCGGCGCTAGGGACCGTTTCGAGCGTGAGCTGGACGAGTGATGAAGGGATCGACGTCGAGGGCCTGCTCGTGCTGCCGCATGGCTACGTCGAGGGCCAGCGCTACCCGACGATTGCGCTCGTGCACGGCGGGCCGACGTGGGCCTGGTCGCGCTGGTTCCACGGGAGTTGGCACGATTGGGGACAGATGCTGGCCGGCCGTGGCTACGCAGTGCTGTTGCCGAACCCGCGCGGCAGCACCGGGCGTGGCTCGGAGTACATGAACGCCAACGCGGGCGACATTGGTGGCGGCGAGTACCGTGACATGATGACTGGTGTCGACGCATTGATCGAGCGCGGTATTGCCGATCCCGATCGTCTTGGCATCGGCGGCTGGAGTTGGGGCGGTTACATGACTGCCTGGACTGTCAGCCAGACTACGAGGTTCAAGGCGGCGGTGATGGGGGCTGGCCTGCCGAATATGGTCTCCGACAACTACATCGGCGATATCCCGAGCGCCAATCTCTCGTATTTCTCGGAGTCCGCCGCGCAGAACCCGGAGCCATTCTGGGAACGCTCGGCGATCCGCTACATTCGCAACGTTACGACGCCGGTTCTGATCCTCCACGGCGCGGCGGATGATCGCGTCAACCCGATGCAGGGCAAGGAGATGTATGTCGCGCTGCGGAGTCTCGGTCTGCCGGTCGAGTTCGTGACCTACCCACGCGAGGGGCACAGCATTCGCGAGCGCAAGCATCAGATCGATCTGATGAATCGCGTCATCGCCTGGTACGAGCGCTACCTCAGCGCTGGCGCGGTTGAGCAGTCGAGGTGAGAAGGGAGCAGACACGGTGAGCCAGCAAATGACGCCACGAGAGCGGGTGGATGCCGCGCTACGTGGCGAGGCCGTCGACAGGCCGCCGGTGAGTATCTGGCGGCATTTCCCGAACCAGGATCAGTCAGCCGCCGACCTGGCCGCGGTCACGCGCGCCTGGCAGGAGTCGTACGCGCTCGACTTCATCAAGCTCATGCCGCCCGGCGACTATGCGACGATCGACTGGGGGGCGGAGAGCGAATACCAGGGAGCGGCCGGCGGCACCCGCGAGACAACGAAGTACCCGATCGAGACGGCCGAAGACTGGAGACGGATCGCGCCGGTGCCAGTTGATGCCGGGTTCAACGCGGAAGTCGTGCGTGCCTGTGCGCTGGTGCGTGAGGCAGTCGGGCCGGATGTGCCGGTTGTGCAGACGATCTTCAGTCCGGTGACGATCGCCAACAAGATGTCGGCCGGGCGAGTTGTCGAGCACTTGCGCTCTCACCCGGATGTCGTCCGCCAGGCACTCGTCGCGATTCGGGATGTGACCGTCGAGATGGCGCGCGCGTCGTTGGCTGCCGGCGCGGATGGTGTCTTCTTCGCCAGCCAACTGGCGACCGCCGATGTGTTGACTGAAGCCGAGTACCTCGACTTCGGCACGAACTACGATCTCGAGGTGCTGGAAGAAACAGTCGCGGCCGGTAGCCAGGTGACGATGGTCCATATCCACGGCGCGAACACGTTCTTTCACCTCATGGCCAGCTATCCATGCAACATGCTGAACTGGCATGACCGGGCGGTCGGCCCCGATCTGGCCACGGTGCAGGGCAACTACCCTGACTGCTGTGTAGCCGGCGGGATCAACGAGAAAGCGATCGCGGGGATGACGCCTGAGGCGGTCGCAGCCGATGTCGCCCAGGCGCGCGACGCGACCGGCAACCGCCGGCGCCCCTCTTACCGCGGCACCGGGGGGCACATCC
>CALMXF010000089.1 GCA_937870985.1 uncultured Chloroflexota bacterium | reverse complement strand
CGCTAGCGGTCGCGCCGTTGCCGCAGACGCCCGAGCCACCTGCCTCAACGCCCGCGGCAACGGCGACGCCGGCCCCGCCGATGCCAACAGCCGAACCAACCGCGTCGCCCGAAACGCAGGAAGATAGCGGCGAGATCCTCGACGGCGACCCGGCCTGGCACGACGCGATCCACACGCTCGACGGCGCATGGATGGGAGTCGTTCAGGCAACCGAGCTGAACATCCGCTCGGAACCATCGACCGACGCGCCGATCCTGACCACGACATTTGCACGGCACACCGTCACCGTCTATGAGATGGTGACCAACCAGGACGAAGGCGGGCATTGGTTTCGGATCGGCGACGGCCGCTACGTTTCAGCAGATTTCGTCACGCCATTCATCGCGCCACCCCCACCCGAAACATTCGATGGCCACTGGGTGGACGTAAATCTATCGAGCTTCTACGCGATTGCCTACGACGGCGATCGGCCGGTCTACAGCGCGATCATCACCGCCGGCCGGGACGACCGCACGCCGATCGGCACGTTCCAGGTGTTCTATCGGGTCAGGGACGAGACGATGGACTCGGCGACTGTCGGCATTCCCAAGGGAAGTCCGGAGTACTACTACCTCGATCACGTGATGTACACGCAGTACTTCAAGACCGGTGGCTTTGCCCTGCATGGCAACTACTGGACCCCGTCGTCCGAATTTGGCGGTTTCACCAGCAATGGCTGCATCGGGCTACTGAACGCGGACGCTGGCTGGTTCTGGAAGTTCCTCGGCGAGGGGTCGACGGTGAGCATCCACTATTAGCGACACAGAAAAAACGCCCCGACCGCTCTGGCCGGGGCGTGATCCGTCGCAGTGTCAACGAAACGGGTAGAGCGCGATTACTTCAGCGTCATGATATAGGCGATGAGGTCGGCGACCTTCTGATCATCGACCTGGGTGGCGAAGCTCGGCATGATCGGCGCATAGCCCTTCACGACCTTCGCATTCGGGTCGATGATCGACTCGTGGATGTAGGCGTCGTCGGCCGTCACGGTCGTGCCACCCTCAAGCTCCACCTGGCTGCCGTAGAGACCCTTCCAGCTCGGGCCGGTCAGCTTCGAGCCGTCGGTCGAGTGGCATGCCACGCAGCCGAGGCTGGTTGCCAGGGCCTTCCCATTGTCCGCGTTGCCAGCGGGCAGCGTTCCGCCGCCACTTGGCTGGGTTGCCGCGCCGCCACTTGGCTGCGTCGCCGCGCCGCCGCTCGGCTGTGTCGCCGCCGACCCGCTGCCAGCTGTCGCCGTCGGCTTCGCGCTTTCGCTGCTGCCACATGCGACGCCGACCACCAGCAACAGCATAATGGCAAGAACCGCCAGAATTCGATTCATCGTCCTACGACCCTTCACTCCAACCAACCACTGCGACTGCTTCACACCCGCGACGGAAGAAGCCCCGCTCCTAATGATGCCCGTGCATTTCCCATTCCACGAGCATCGTACTCCAGTCTCGCACGGTGCCGCTCTTTTCAGCGGCCAGCTTATCAGCTGCCTCGCGCTGCTCGAACGCTACCACGCCCATGCCCATCGGTGTCATGATATCGTGAGAATCGACGAAGAACGCTGTGGTCGCATCGATCCATTTGGCCGAGTCGAAATCATGCACCCAGGCTCGCCGGTCCTTCAGCCCCTCCTCCTTGATGGTAAGGAACATCTCACCGGTATCGTCGAACGTCCATTCCTGCCCGTCGGTGGCCACGAGTCCTGCCGCGTACTTCTCCTCCGAGATGATCATGTGACAGCGACTGCAAGTGTCCACCCCGAACTTGATCTTCGGCGGTTGGTCGGCCTTCACCTGGCCGCCGCAGGAAGCGAGCACGAGCGCTGCGCTCGTCAGTATCGCGATCAACCCGAAGCTTCGCAACCAACGTCCGCTCATCGCACGTCTACCCTTCTGAACAGCCAGTAGCCGATCGGCAGCGGCGCCAGGATCCATAGCGATACAGCCGCCAGGAGAACCGGGGCCAGCGCTGCCCCGAACCGGTCGATCGCATAGACTCCGGCCGGGCCGAGCACTTCCATCGAAGATTGCAGCAAGTCGACACTGAGGATCTTGTATGTGTCCAGCGGGTTCATCAGCGTCGCCATCAGCAACGTCGATGGCTGGAGCCGCATGACCAGCGAGCTACCCATCAGCCCGAGATCGCCGATGATGACGAAGACCAGCCAGAGCGACACCGCAATGCCGAGCGCCGCTGCCGTTTGCGGCGAGAAGCTCGAGATCAGGTAGCCAACACTGAGCATCCCCAGCCCCAGCAGCACGGTCAGAACAACCAGCAGGATGAAGTCGCCCGGGCTACCGACGGCGCCCCGCAGGGCCAACATCACACCCGCCCAGCCAAAGCCAAAGACGAGCAGCACCACCAGCGAAAACGCCGCGCCCAGATACTTCCCGACATAGACTTCGGCCGGGGAAACCGGCTGGGCCAGCAGGTATTCGAGGCTGCGATCCTGCCGGTCGCTGACGATCGCCTGCGCGCCGATCGTCAGACCGATGAGCGGGACCATCAGCAACATCAGGTTCAGCAGGCCGGCCGAGGTGCGGCCAAAGCCAGCCTGGCCGGTCAGCTCGGTTCCCGCCAGGGCGACCCAGGAAAACCCCACGCTGAGGACCAGAAAAACGATCGCGTACAGGATGAACCAGCGATTGCGCAGCCCTGCCCGGGCGTCGCGGCTGGCAATAGCAACTACTGCTGACCAGTCCATGACCCTCGCTCCAGCTCAAAGTCGTCGATCTCAACACCATTCCGGGCGAGCGCCGCAAGCACCCGCGCCTTCTCACGGCTCTGGATCGTCACTACAACACGCTTGCCGGCGGAATCCGGCTCCAGACCAAGCTCGGCCAGCGTCTCGACCGCCTCGCGGGCGTGGCCGTTGGCCAGTGTCATCACCAGCCGTGTGCCGCTCCCGATCTCAGCCGAGAATTCGTCCGGCGACAGCGACTGCTCCAGGCGTCCATCGCGGATCATCAGGATGCGGTCGGACAGCGTCAGGATGTCGTCGGGTCGGTGCGACGAGAAGACCAGTGTCTTGCCGCCATGCTTCAGATCCTGCAACAGCTCCAGCAGCTCGGCGCGGCCGGCCGCGTCCAGGTTGGCGGTCGGCTCGTCGAGCAGCAGGATCGACGGGCTGCCGATCAGCGCCAGCGCCAGCGCCAGACGCTGCTTCATGCCGCCGGAGAGTGCGCTGAGCGCCTTGTCGCGGGCGTCGGCGATTCCCAAGGTCTCCAGCTGGGCCATGCCCTCTGCGGCAGGCGTCTTCTTCAGCGACGAGATGAAGGAGATCATCTCCTCGACCGTCATCGCCGACGGCGCCAGATCCTGGGGGACGTAGCCGATATGCCGGCGCGCGTTCCGGCCGTCGCGCGCCGGATCGAGCCCGTCGATACGGACATCTCCGGTATAGCGAGCGACGCCCAGCAGGCAACGCAAGATCGTCGTCTTGCCGGCCCCATTCGGGCCCCAGAGGGCGACTGCCTCGCCGCGCTCGATCTCGAAGCTGACATCATCGACCGCCGCAACACGTCCGTAACGCTTGGTCACACCGCGGACGTCGACAGCGGCATCGGCCGACTTCCGGGCCGGGGGTGGTGGCGCAACGGCAACGGCCGGCGCTGGTGTATTCATGGGTGCCTCCCTGGGCTCAACGGGTATCGGCGACGCCGAAACGATCGTCCGGCGACGCATCGACAGGATCAGCCCGAGCGTGCCGCCGGCAACGAGCAGCCAGACGAGCCCGCTCGCCAGCCGCTGGCCGGTCGACGCGGCAGCCATCTGTGGCAGCTCGGCAATGGCCGGCGGGGACATCAGCGGCGCATCATCGACGAAGCGCGTGCGCGGCCGGACGGCCGGGAAGGCCTGGGCGGCGAAATCGATCGCCATTGCGGCCGGGCTGAACAGGAATAGTCGTAGTTGTGGGTGGTCGTCCATCAGCGATTCGAACAACTGCTGCGACTTGTACGGCACGTCGCCGACACCGTTACCGTCGGCGTCGTAGCCGGCATAGTCGCTCCAGTAGTTGCCCTTGCCGTCGGCCGACCAGGTGATGTCCTTCAACTCGCCGCCGCCGAGAATCGTCACATTCTGAATGTTGTCGATGAATGAGTTCTCAGTCAGCGTGTTGCGCTGCACTGATGGCATGAACCCGAGCGCAACCTCGTTGTAGGCAAAGACGTTGCCGATCCAGTAGTGCTGGATATGCGGCTCGCGGGGCGAGGTGTCGACCTGGGCGCCCATTCGGTTGTTCACGAACCGATTGCCCTGGACGGTCAATCCGTCGACGTCCTTCAGCCCCAACCCGCCACCGCTCGGACCTTTGTTGTTCGATAGCGTGTTACCCAGAACCAGCGCGTCGCGGCTGTACATGATGTACAGGCCGATCGAGTTTTGCGAAAGCGAGTTGCGCTCGATCGTTGCGCTATCACTGAACATGAGATGCAGGCCGTAGCGGCCGCCGTTGAACTCGTTATCGCGGACAATCCCGCGGTTGGAGTACCAGAGAATGACATCCCGGCCATCGTCCGCCTGATTGTTTGCGATCAGCATGTCATCGCTGTACCAGACCTTGAGGCCATCGCCACGCAGGGCGATCGGCAAGGGCTTGGAGCGGATGATATTGCCGCGGATGATGCTGCCGTGAGATTCCTTGAGGTAGATTCCGAAGAGGCTGTCCTCGACGATATTGTCGACGATCGTTGCGTGCCCCTTCTGGACCAGGATGCCACTGTCTTCGTGGTCGAGTGTCGTCCCGGTGCCGCGGATGGTGAAGCCGGAGATGGTGACTGTCGCGCCGGTCACGTGAACGACGGTGCCTTTGCCACCGCCATCGATGACCGGTTGGTCGACGCCGATCAGCTCGACATCGCGGGTGATCGTAATCGGCCCGGGGTAGACCCCGCCGCGAACCTCGATCCGGGCACCGTCGGGCGCCTGGGCCACCGCGTCAGCGAGCGAGGAGATATCGCAGGTCTGGCAGACGATCAGGTCTGGTTCGGCCGCCGCCGCGACTGGCGCCGGCAGAATACCGGCGACCAGTGACAGCAGGAAGACAAGGGCGAACGCGACTCGGACGATGGGGGTGTTAGCTCGGGCTGACATCGCGTGACCGTCCTCGGATTGTCACGGCCAACACGATGATCGCAGAGAGCACGGCGAGATAATAGCCAATTCCGAACGATGCGACGGTGCTGAACTGGCCGATGATCCCGGTGCCGAGGATCGTGGGCGTGAATGGGTGAATCGACGAGCTGAGGGCCGCCTTCGGGTCGAGAGCATGGCCGGCATAGTAGAGCCAGCTGAACAGATCAATCGCGAAGATGACCGGATAGATGATGGCCGGCGTGGCCAGCAGCCAGCGCCAGCGACCCTGGACCCAGAACGACAGCAGCGCGAGCAGGGCAATGATCGGGATCGCAATCCGGGAGACGGTGCGCTCCAGTGATGCCGCTGTCTCGAGCTTGATCATGCCGATGTAGTGATTGAGGCCATCGACCTCGGAGACATCACCGCGCATCTCGTGGACGAACGCGTTGATCGTCAACCCCTTCGGGTACTGTGGCGCGTGCAGCGTGATCGACCAGTAGGGCAGGAAGATCGTGAGCACGAGCAACGCCGCGGCGAGGCTGAGCCCGCCGAGACGGAGAAGGTCTGCGCGAGACATGCTGATCCCTTTGGCCTCGGTGCGCCGTTGCACCGCTGATAACTCCCGCTTGGTGGATGCTGAGTGCATTGCCTGAGCCATGTCGAATCCCTTTCACAACCCCATACACACCCGCGACGGTGTGGTGGGCCGCCGGGCGATCCCCGGCGGCCCGAATGTCGTGGTTACGCCGGCTTGACGACGAAGTATCCCATCATCTCCAGGTGAAGCGCCGAGCAGAACTCGGTGCAGTAGAACGGGTAGACACCTGCGTGATCGGCGGTGAACGTCACTGTTGTCGTCTCGCCCGGCTCGATGCTGAGCTGGATGTGCTGGCCCGGGAAGGCGAAACCGTGTGTCGAGTCCTGAGCCATCTCGACGTTGGTGATATGCAACGTGATCTCGTCGTCCTTGTTCACCTCGATGGTGTCCGGGGTGAAGTGCGATCGGATCGAGGTCATGTTGATCGTGACCTTGTTGCCGTCCCGCTCGACCGACTCCTTGCCGGCCAGCGTTGCCACTGGCGACGGCGCCTGGGCGATCGGATCCCAACCCACTTCCGGGTAGGTCGTCCAGACCTTCAGCTTGTCGATCGCGATCGTCTGGACGTAGTGCGGCTCGCCGACGCCGATCGGGCTGTCATAGAGCAGGTCCATCTTCTCGCCGGTGATATCGATCAGCTGGAAGTTCTGCGGGTGCAGCGGGCCGACCGGGGTGAAGCGATCGATCGCCCACTTGTTCAGCGCGATCAGATACTTGCCCTTCGGCTTGACCGTGTCGCCCTCGCAGACGCTCAGGTGACCGACGTTGTAGTGGACCGAGAGCTTGTCCATCATCTTCCAGGTGTCCGGCTTGCCCGCTTCGCCAAGCTTCCACTTCGCGATCGCGCTATCGAGGAAGAGGCTGGTGTACGCATAGCCCTGGTCGTCGAACTGCGTGTGCAGTGGACCGAGGCCCAGCTCGACCTGCGCCTCCATGCAGTCCTCGTACTTGAGGACCGGCACGCCGAACACATCGGTCTCGAAGCCGCCCTTGGCGATCGCCGCCTGGATCTTCTCGAAGCTGTAGATCGTGACGTGCGGATCCAGCTTGCCGGCGACAACGATGAACTTGCCATCCGGGGTGACATCAACACCGTGCGGGCTCTTCGGCTCCGGCACCTGGTAGAGGATGCCCTCGGCGACAGCGGTCTTCATGTCGATCAGGGCCATCCCCTTGAGGTCCTTGGCCTTGCCGTCCTCGAAGACCTTCTCCGCCTTCTTCCAGTCGATGATCGTCATGAGGTCCATGTCGTTCTGCGACGCGCCGGCCTCGACCGGCGGGACCGACGGGCTGCCGTCGGCGCGGTTGCC
>CALMXF010000088.1 GCA_937870985.1 uncultured Chloroflexota bacterium | reverse complement strand
CCGGCCGAACGCGCGGTGATCGCGGCGCTCGCGTCGCGCTACCAGGCAGACGAGCCACCGGAGGATTTTGCCCCGTGGACCGATGCGTATGCTGCCGCGATGCGAGCAGTCTACGCCAGCCATCCTGACGACCTCGATATCGCCGCGCTGGCCGCCGAGGCGCTGATGAACCGCACTCCCTGGGCGCTCTGGGACCTGTCGACCGGCGGCGTCGCCGATGATGCCGACACCGATGAAGCGCGGGCGATCCTTGAACGTGCGCTGGAGAATCCGGCCAGCCGCGTCCACCCCGGCGTGCTGCACATGTACATTCATCTAATGGAGATGTCGCCGTTTCCCGAGCTGGCGCTACGCGCATCGGACTGGCTGCGTGATCTTGCGCCAGATTCCGGCCATCTCCGACACATGCCGACACATATCGATGTTCTCTGTGGGCACTACTATCAGGTTGTCGCGTCCAACCATGATGCGATTATCGCCGACGAGAAGTATCGCGAGCGTGAAGGCGCAATGAACTTCTATACGCTATATCGTGTCCATAATTATCACTTCAAGGTGTACGGCGCGATGTTTCTGGGCCAGTCGGAGGTTGCGTTGAATACAGCCGACGAGGTGATTGCGACAATCCCGCCGGAGCTGCTGCGTGTCGAGTCGCCTCCGATGGCTGACTGGCTGGAAGGGTTCATGCCGGTCAAGCTGCACGTGCTGATCCGATTCGGTCGCTGGCAGGAGATCATCGACACGCCGCTGCCGGACGATCCGGATCTATATTCTGTGACGACCGCGATGATCCACTATGCCAGGGGGGTAGCATTCTCTGCGACGGGTCGGGTTCGCGAGGCCGAGGAGGAGCAGCGGCGCTTTGTCGCGGCGACCGAGCGGGTGCCCGATGATCGTTACCTGTTCAACAATCGCTGCCATGACATCCTCGCAATCGCCGCTGAAATGCTGGCGGGCGAGCTGGAGTACCGCAAGGCGAATTACGACGCTGCGTTTGCCCACCTGCGTCGATCGATCGAGCTGGAGGATGGGCTGGTCTACGACGAGCCCTGGGGCTGGATGCAGCCGACCCGTCATGCCTACGGGGCGCTGCTACTGGAGCAGGGCCGCATCGCAGATGCTGCGGCTGTCTACCGTGCAGATCTGGGTCTGGATGGTTCGTTGCCGCGGGCACGGCAGCACCCGGAAAACGTCTGGAGCTTGCATGGCTATTACGAGTGTCTCGTCAGGTTGGGCGAGGATGATCTGGCCGCGATGATCCGACCACGCCTCGATCTCGCTATTGCTCGCGCCGATATCCCGATCCGCGCATCGTGCTACTGCCGGATGGCCCAGGCGGCGTAGCGGCGAGAAGCGAGAGATAGGCCGGCCGGGCAAACTCGGCGATCAACCGGCTGGCGTGTCGGGCGGCGCGCCGGCCTCAGGTCGGGATCAGCCCGATCAGCATCACGATCGCGACGACAAGCATCGCGATGGTCGTCGTCCAACCGATGAACCTGACAGTCCGGCCGGCGGTGAACTGCCCGAGCACCGCCCGGTCGCCGGCCAGCAGCATGATGACAACGAGCAGTAGCGGCGCGATCAGCCCGTTGAGGATGGCTGACAGATACAGGGCGCGGATCTCACCGAGGCTCGTGAAGGTCATCGCGATGCCAAGAAGCGTTGCCAGTGCGATAACGGAATAGAACTGCGGCGCGCGGCGGAACGTGTTGTTCAGCCCCTCGGGCCAGCCGAACAGCTCGGCTGCCGCGTAGGCGACCGATCCGGCCATCGTCGGGATCGCCAGCAGACCTGTGCCGATGATGCCGACGGCGAACAGGATCGAGGCCGCGTTGCCGGCCAGTGGCCGCAGCGCCTCGGCTGCTTGTTCCGCCGTCTGGATGTTGGTCTGGCCACTGGCGAAGAGCGTCGCTGCCGAGGTGAGAACGACGAAGTAGAAGCCGATGTTCGACAGCAGCATGCCGAGCGAGATATCCAGGCGAGCGCCCCGGATAATCGGCGAGATCTCTTCAGGATCGGCTTTCCCGGCTACGATGCCCATCTGCTCCTCCTCTTCGACCTCCGCCGACGCTTGCCAGAAGAACAGGTAGGGCGAGATCGTCGTTCCGAGGACGGCGACGATGGTCTGGAGCCCGGGCCCCGACCAGTCCGCCGCTGGCACGAACGTCCCACGGAGCGCGGCTCCCCAGTCCGGATTCGCGAAGAACGCGCCGATGACGTAGGCGAAGATGACCAGTGTCAGAACCTTCAGATAGCGGGCGAACCGTGGGTAGGGGACGATAACCTGGACGAGCGCGATCCCGATGCCGATCGGCGCGACCAACCAGCGAGTAGGGATCGATGTCAGCATGTCGGTGACCGCCGCGATAGCCAGGATGTCGGCGCCGATATTGACCACGTTCGCGATGAATAGCAGCCCCACGACCGGGATGAGCCAGCCACGGCCGTAGCGTTCGCCAATTGTCTGCGCCAGGCCCTGCCCGCGGACGATCCCGATCCGAGCGCAGATACTCTGCACCGCGATGATCATCGGCAACGTGACAATGCTGAGCCAGAGGAGCTGGTAGCCCTGGGTTGCGCCGGTAACGGTGTACGTCGAGATGCCGGAGGGATCGTCGTCCGCGACCCCGGTGATCAGCCCTGGCCCGAGGGCGCCGACATCCGCGCGCATGCGGCGCGACGCTCGTGTCATGCGTGTGTCGACCTTGTCGAGGCGCCGCCGCATGCTCACGTCGTCTGTCTCCGCTCGAGCGAGAAGTCGGGTGTCAGAATACTGCATCGTCATTCGCAAGGGTATTGACTGCTGGTCGACGCGATGGTAGAGTCGTCCAACGTGGATCATGGCGTGCTGCCATGGAGGAGATGTTGTGACCCGAATCTTCAGCGAGTCGAGGACCAGGAGAAGCAGGCGCGGCTAGCCGCCGTCTGTTGTTTCTCTGTTCGTCCGTTCGATTCGTCTGGAGCCGGCCATGAACCCCACGCAGATTACCCCCACTCCCACCCGATACTCCGCAAATTCAGTGAATATCGAGCGCATAACAAGGCGCAGGCGTAACGCCTGACGCCCGGCGCCCCGGCTCTTCTTCCGGTTTCGCCAGGTGCATCAGGCCGCTGCCGCCACGATTCGTGGCGAACGACCTGGTACTTGCGTTGATTCCTGGAGCTATCGGAGAACATGATGATGAAAGACCTCTTGCGAACCTCGGACCTTTCGATCGACGACCTGCACATGCTGCTCGACCTGTCGAGCGAGCTGAAGGCGAACCCGCTCAAGCATCATGGCTTGCTGACCGGCTCGACCGTTGTGCTCTACTTCGCCAAGCCCTCGACCCGCACGCGCTTCTCGTTCGAGACAGCGGTCGCCCGGCTCGGCGGCATCCCCTCGTCGGTCGATTCACACGACCTGCAGATCGGTCGCGGCGAGACGCTTGAGGACACCGCGATGGCCATCAGTCGCTACGCATCGGCGTTCGTCATCCGCACCTATGCCGATGATGATGTCAAGCTGGTCGCCGAGCGCGCGACGATCCCGGTTATCAACGCCCTCACCGATGGCCACCACCCGATGCAGAGCCTGGCCGACCTCCTGACGCTCAAGGAGAAGTGGGGAACCTTCGAGGGACGAAAGCTGGCCTACGTCGGCGCGTTCAATAACGTGCTCAATAGCCTGATCGAGGCCGCCGCGATGGCCGGCGTCTCGATCACTGCCGCGACCCCGCAGGCCTACGGACCCGACCCGCTCGTCGTCGCCAAGGCGAAGGCAATTGCCAAGCAGACCGGCGCAACGATCGAGCTGACGACCGACCCGTATCAGGCGGTCTGGGAAGCGGACGCGGTCTACACCGACACCTGGTTCTCGATGGGCGATAGCGAAGCCGAGCGCGCGAAGCTGTTTGGCGAGCTTACCCCGTACCGGGTAACCCAGGGGCTGATGAGCGATCTTCCCAAGCGCGACGCGATCTTCATGCACTGCCTGCCGGCGCATCGCGGCGAGGAGGTCACTGCCGAGGTGATCGACGGTCCGCAGTCTGTCGTTTTCGATCAGGCCGAGAATCGCCTCCACACCTCCCACGCCGTCCTCTACGCGCTTGTCAAGGGCATGCTCAAGGGCAACGCGGCGCAGCCGGCGCTGGTAATCGACGACATCATGTTGTCGGAGGCGGTTGCGGCAGACTGAGATTACGACGCCGGCCTGCTTCGCCTGCCGCCGGCGTTCCGCTGTCACACCAGCCCATCACCGTGTCGCACGGGTGGTGGGGGCGGTGTGGCGAAGATGAAGAATATGGAGCCGAGCGCGGCGAAAATCGCGAGCAGCGTAAAGCCATATTGATAGTTGCCGAAGCGATCCGCCATTCCGCCGGCGATCAGCGGCCCGGAAACCATCCCGACGTTGATAACCAGGCTCGAGAAGCCCATGATCGTGCCGAAGTTGCGCCGGCCGAAGTAATCGGCGCGCATCGCCTGCATCAGTGGCCCACGCATCCCCCAGGCGATGCCGTGGGCGAAGATAAACACGATCAACCAGAAGAACGCTCCGCCCCAGGCGAGGGCCAGCAATCCGGCAGAGTGGCCAAACATCGCCAGCGCCGCAATCTTGCGTTTCTGGAATCGGTCGCCAAGTAATCCACCTGCGATCTGCCCCAGCGCGGTGACGAGCGTCAGCACGGCGACGACAGTCGCTGCCTCACCGAGGGAGAAGCCACGGCTCTGCTCCAGGTCGAGGATGAGATGAACCATCACGGCTGACACGACGAGTAGCGCCGAGCCATGCCCGAATGAAATCAGCCAGAAGGCGCGCGTCCGCAGTGCTTCGCGCGCGGTGAAGTCCACCCGAGTCGCGACATCCCGGGCCGGCCCGGTGGCCTCGTCGGGCTCCGCTATCAGATCGGCTGTCGCAACGCCGTCCGGATGCAGCCCATATTGCTCGGGGTTGGTTCGCATTACCTGTGTGAGCGGCAGCCCGGCGACGAGGATGATGATCCCTGACACGAAGGCAGTCTGCCGCCATCCGTAGGTTGCGAGAGACCAGGCAACGACTGGCACGAGCATGCCGCCGATGCTCATGCCCGTTTGCGACAGGCTCATTGCGGTCGCTCGCCGGCGCTCGAACCATTGCACGAGTGTCGTCGTGATCGACATGAAGCCGGCCAGACTGGAACCGACCGCCATCAGAATGAAAACGCCGTAGAACTGAAGCAGCGAGTCGATCCGGCTGAAGAGGATGAAGCCGCTACCGAACATCAGCATGCCGGTGCGCATGACCCGGCGCGGCCCCCAGTGGTCGATCATCCAGCCCTGAACCGGCCCCAGCAGCCCGCTCTGCACCGGCTGAAGCGAGTAGCCGAACGAGAGCGCTGTCTTGCTCCAGCCGAACTGGTCGAGCAGCACCGACACGTACGCGCCGTAGGCTTGCTGGAGCAGGCCGGCCTGAAGCATCTGGACCCCGGCCGAGGCGACGACAATCCACCAACCGTAGAAAACCCGCCGGGGGCCGTGTCGCTCGCCTGGCGTCGACGTCATGCAACCTCGCCGTCAGCTAGCTGGCCAGTTTCGCGGTCGGGATGAATCGGGTCGAGTGACAGCGATAGCGGCTCACCAGCTACGATCTGGGCCAGGAGCTCCCCCGCCACTGGCGCCCAGGAGAGGCCCGAGCCGCTGAACCCACAGGCTAGCAGCAGCCCCCGTCGCAGTTCGGTCTCACCGATGTATGGGTTGCCGTCCGGCGTAAACCCCATCGTCCCGCCCCATGCGCGGACAATCCGCACGTCCCGAAGGGCCGGCAACGCCGCAACCAGCATCGAGAGGGTCTTCTGCAGAATGTCGGGCGACACGCTGCGGTCGTGGAGGTTGTCGCGGCCAACGGTGTCCAGCACTCGTGAGCCACCGATGACGAATTTTCCGTCGCGTGTCTGCTGCCAGTAGTTCGAGCTGCGGTGGACGAAGTGGCCCATGGTGAACGGCAGCATCGGTCGAACCGACTCGGTCACGACGATCTGCCCGCGCCAGGGCATGACCGGCAGCTTGAGCCCGGCCGTGTCTGCCAGCGGGCCGGCCCACGCATTCGCGGCGTTGACGACCCACTGCGCCCGCACCATCTGCCCGTCGACGACAACCCCCTGGACGCGCCCATCGGCGACGACCA
>CALMXF010000087.1 GCA_937870985.1 uncultured Chloroflexota bacterium | reverse complement strand
TCCCGTCGACTATCAGCGCTGAACCGCCATGGCTGAACGACTCGACACTGATGATCTCCAGCGTCTCGCCCACGTCAGGAGCAGTGGAATCGTTGCCAAGCAGATCGATGACGACGTCTCTCGCATCTTCGGTCGTCGTCACTGAGTCATCCCGGGCGACTGGCGGGTCGTTCACCGGCACGATCGTAATCGACACTGTCGCCGGGGCCGAGGTGAGCTTGCCATCAGTGACGGTGAACTCGAAGCTGTCAGTCCCGTTCAGGTCGGCAAACGGCGCGTAGTAAACGACGTGGCTGCAGACCCGTGGCATTGACCCGGTCACACAGGTCCATTCACCATCGATCGCGATGACGCCGAGCGTCGGCATCCGGGTGAAGTTGAATCGAACGGCGTCGCCATCGACATCGGCGCCCGTCACGGTGAAGAACACTTCGCCGTCCTCGAGCACCGTGATCGACTGGGACGATGCGGTCGGCCGGTCATTCACCGGGTTGACGACGATCGAGACAGTCGCCGTGGCCGAGTGATATTCACCATCGCTCGCGGTAAAGGTGAACGAGTCGCTGCCGTGGAAGTCGGGATCCGGCGCGTAGATCAAGTGCGGGGCGCCCCCGGAGAGCGTGCCGTGGCGCGGACCATCGACGATGACGAAGACGAGATCTTCTCCGTCGTCGGTGGCAGCCAGTACGATCGCAAGCGGGACGTCCTCGTCTGTCTCGATCTGTTGCGCGCCGGCCACCGGTGGGTCATTGACTGGGCGCACGAGGATCGTTACCGCCGCCACGGCGGAGGTCTCAATACCGTCCGACACGGCGAAGGTGAAGCTATCCATGCCCGAGTAGTCCAGTGTCGGGGTGTAGGTGAGATCTGGTGCGACCCCGCTCAGCGTCCCATGGGCAGGCTCAGAGAGAACGGAAGACGAAAGATCATCACCATCGATGTCGCTTCCAGCGAGCGTAATCGCAATCGCGACATCCTCGTCTGTCTCGAACGACGCCGCGAACGCAACTGGCGGATCGTTCACCGGTCGCACGTCGATCGTGACGAGCGCCGTCGCCACGCCGCCGTGGCCATCATTGACGCTCCATGCGAACTGGTCGACGCCATGGAAGTTGGTCGCGGGCACATAGGTGAGCGCTGGCGCGATCCCGGCGAGTGTCCCATGCCCCGGTTCCGTATCGATCGACCAGGTCAGCGCGTCACCGTCCGGGTCCGTCGCCACCAGGGTAAGCGGCAGGGAGGTGTCCTCGTCGGTGGCGGCTCTGGCATCGCCGGCCGCTGGCGTCTGATTCGCGGCGACTGTGACAATGACCGTCGCGGCCGGCCCAGTCGTGCTCGCGTCACTCGCTCGGACGACGATTCGCCGCGCCCCGGATGTCACCTGACCGCCATCATGCTGGTACGTTAGCGAACGCAGGACATCCTGCATCACGCCGATCCCGGCCGGCCCGCTGAGCTGAAGCCGTTGCCCACTGCTGTCCCGACTGACAACCACCGAAGGCGCGGCCGTTGCCGCTATCGACTCCCGCTCGCCGTTCGTAGCGCCGAGGAGCTCGATGGTCACCGACATGAGCGTCTCGCTATCCGGGTCGCTGATCGTCGCCATCGGCGCGACCCTGATCGGGTCCCCGCCCGCGCGCGTCAGTAACGCACCATCGTTCCCCGGCGTATCCGGTCCGTTGAGATCCACGATAGGCGCACTATTCGGCGCAGGCGACGGAGCTGGCGACGGGCCAGGCGGGGGAGTTGGCGCCGGTGGCGGGTCACCGCCATCATCCCGGGTTGGCATGAATAGCTGCCAGATCGACAGGTGCGTCGTCGTTGTCGTCGCGCGGCGCGCCCCAGCATCGAGGATCGTTGGCACGGCAACCCAGCGACCTGCCTCCTCATCGAAGAAGGCGAGGACGGCGCCAGCCGGATCGACGTCGGCCGACAATGAAGACGTATCGATACCGAGAGAGAGCGTCACCGGGCTGAGAAGCGGCTCCCGGTCGACATCCACACGCCAAGCGCGACCTGTTGGAAGAAAGCCATCCAGCGTCCCACTCGCGACAGCCGGTACAACCGAGACGATCGCGGCATTTGCGAGCGCGGAGGGCGGGATCTGGAGCGACACGGTCTCACCATGCGCGACGTCTCCTCCGGACAGCGCATCAACCCAGGCGACGGTGAACTCGAGCCCCGCCTCATATCGCCACGTGAAGTAGTGTCGGCCAACGTTACCGGCCTCGACTTGCCAGCCGTCCGGGTTATCTGGCGTGTACGTCAAGCAGCGCCGTTCGAAGCATTGCAGCAGCACGTCGTGTGGGGTTCCGCCGACGCGGACTGTTGCCCAGTACGCCTCACTGATCGGCCGGCCGGTTGCGTAATACGGATTCTCGAAGAGCGGGTTGTCGACGATCCCTCCGCCATCCCAGACTGCCCCGGACGATGTCATGAACGCCCAGAACGGCGCGGCGATCGCGTGACGTGTCACGTCGTCGACCAGCGCCACTCGGACATCACGCGCCGCAAGCGCAGGATCTCTGACGATAGTGCCATCGCGCGAGAGTCGCTCGGCATAGCTCGCTCCGGGCGGGGCCGCCGGAGCATCGAGCACTGTCGCAATGGTGGCGTAGGTCGGGCCGGACAGATCATCCGGGTCGCCGGCCACGCTAACTGCCGCGGCAGGGAGCGGGACGAATACATTGTTGCCGACCTGCAGCCGGCCGGTGACGAGCTCAACGACGAGAAGACCGTTGGTCACGAACCACGGTGACGACACATCGCCGGCCGGGTCAGTAATCTCCATCCGCGACTTGTCGTAGTACTGGACTGTGCGGGAGCCACGGGCAGCCTCGAGATACGTCTCCGGAAGCTCGTCGCTGAACGCGGCAGGACCCCACATCCACGTTCGTCGCGCCGTCTGGTCGAGGACCGGCCGATCGGTCCGCTCCCAGGTGCGATGAAAGTGAGGATGTCCGGGCGGGCCGGCGGATGCCGGGAGAGTAGCCAGCATTGGCAAGATAAGCGCCGCCGCCAGAGAAATCCGAGAGAGCATGCTCGCGAGCCGCGAGCTCTTCCCCGCCTCGCCCATCCCACCCGCTCCCCACGCCGGACGTGGCAAGTCGATGCGCGACCGAACCACCCCCGAACAGCAGCACGTCTCCCGCAGCCGTCACCCAGGAGGCTGCGGGTCGTCACGCAAGGATGACCCCGTAATCGATCGTTAAGTTGTCCTCACCTGTGGCCAGCGTAGCACATCCCGCAATTCCTGTACAGACAGCGATCGCGATCGTGTCGTGGTCCAGTGAATCTGTCACTCCGAATGGGTCAGTGACAGTTGCTCAGGGCTTTGGCGGGATCTTCAGCTCCTGACCGACGCTGATATCGTTCGGGTCGCGGAGTCCGTTCAACTCGATCAACATATTCAGGTCGACACCAAAGCGCAGCGCAATGGCGTAGAGAGAGTCACCATCGATGACCACGTAGGTGGCAGGGTTTTCTGCTGGCGCGACAGTGGTTGGGCCTGTCGTCTGCGCCGGGGGAGCAACCGGGGTGGGCGTGAGAATTGGCATCGATGGTGGTCGCTCTGTGGTCGGCGTGGCGCCGGCGACTGGTGATGCCTCATCCCCGCGATTGCGAATCCCGCCGGAGCAACCCACGACGAGCGTGAGTGACAGGACGATGACGAACCCGCGCCATGCCCTGGCGACGCCCGCTGCTTCCCGTGGCATCTCAGGGCTCGCCGAAGAGCCGGCGCTGGAGCGCGTCGATCCGCTCCCGCCGCGTCGCGGTCTCATCCGGCAATCGCTCGAATGACGCATCGAGCACATCGCCATCCCGGACGTCGGCTGGGAGGCTTGCCAGTGGCACGACGAGAACCCGCCCGTCATCAGTTACCAGCGTGGCTACCAGCTCGCCATGCTCGGTCCGCGAGATTTCGTCGACAGTCACGCGCGCGCTCATGCCTAACTCCCAGCCTTCGCGGTGCGGATATCGTAGCCTCGGCCGTCGGTCGTCACTTCGATCCGCCCGTCAAGGTCGGTCCGATAGATCTGTATGTTACGCATTCGAAGCCGTTGAATGGTCTGGTCGGCAGGGTGGCCATACGAATTGTTCAGCCCAACCGGGATGAGCGCGACCGATGGCGAGACCGTGTCGAGAAACGCGGTGGATGAGGATGACGAGCTCCCGTGGTGGCCGACAACGAGGAATGTCGAGCGTAGCTCCTCGCCCTGCTCCAGATCGATCATCTTTCGCTCGGTCGGCGCTTCGGCGTCTCCGGTAACGAGGAATGACACGTTGCCCCAGGTGACCTTCACGACCACGCTGTTATTGTTGTCGCTCGCAGTGGGCGCCAGTGGGTCGGCCGGCCACAGAATATGGACGCCGACACCCGGCCCGAGGTCCAGATCCATGCCTCTGCGAGCCCGAATTGGCTTGATCCCCTTGTCGGCAACCATTGTCAATGCGCGCTCGTAGCTCTGGTTTGTCGTTGGAATTACCGGATCGACCCACGCGGCCACTGGTATCGCATCCAGCAGCGTGGGCAGCCCTCCGATATGATCCTGATCCGGGTGGGTTATCACGACATAGTCGAGACGTTCGACGCCATGTTGGCGAAGAAACGGGATAACCTCCTGCTTCACCCGGTCACCCGATCGCCCGCCATCGATCACCATCGCGTGGCCATCGGGGGTCACGATAGCGGCGCAGAGGCCCTGTCCGACATCGAGTACGGCGAAGGTCAGCTTTCCGCTCTCTGCCATCGGCGCGGTGGCCGGCGTTGTGTCGTGGCTGCCGTCTCTCACAGGGAGAATCGTGATGGCCAGGATGACACAGACGACCAGCAGAACGATCGCCGCGAGCGCCATGAGCACCAGGCACGTGCGGGCGGCTGAGGCATTGTCGCGGTCGCGCATAGTCGCTACTGCTCGCGAGGCTCGCGCGTCGTCCACCATACGTGGACGATGCGGTGGATGGCAGTGATCTGGGTCAGAATCGCAAGCACCCAGAGCCCCCAGATCGGCTGGGCGAAGAGCAGCGCCACGGCCAGGATGACGACTCTCTCGAGGCGTTGGGCAATGCCGACGTCGCCCCGAATCCCGATTGCCTCTGCTTTGCAGCGCGTGTAGGAGATCATCAGCGACCCGACGATCGTCGCGTAGGTCAGCAGAACCGGGATTGTCCCTGCATCGGTCCGGGTGAGGTAGATGAGCAGTCCGGCAAAGACGACTGCCTCCGAGTAGCGGTCGACAGTACTATCGAGAAAGCCGCCGAATGCGCTGGTCTTGCCGGTTGCCCTTGCGACTGCGCCGTCGAGTGCATCGAAGGCGCCTGCAACGAGAACGAGCACGCCGCCGAGGACGAGATGGCCGCTGGCGATGACCGCGGCAACGCCGGCGTTCAGCAGCAAGCCGGCGACCGTCAACGCGTTCGGCGATATATGCGTCCTCGCGATGGCTCGGCCGACTGGCCCGAGCCGCGATCGAACACGGTTCGCAAATCGGGTGCTAACCACGTCGCCCTACAATCTCGGCCGGCCATGGCTGGCGGATAGCGTCGGTAGCCCGGCTTACGATAGCGCGCTGATAGACCTCGATCAGCCGCTCCGCGACGACGGCCCACGAGAACTGCTTGACATGCTCGCGCGCTGACGTCGTCAACCGTTCGCGCAGGGGGACGTCGGCGAGCACGCGCACAATCGCGAGCGCGAGTGCCTGGGGATTCTTCGGCTCGACCAGCACGCCATCGAGACCATCGCGAACCACCGCGCTGTAGCCAGCGATCGACGATGCGATGACTGGTTTGCCGCTGGCCATCGCCTCCAGCAGGATCAGGCCAAACGATTCACGACCAGTCGATGGCGCGACAAACACATCGCAACTCGCGTAGTAACGTGGTAATTCGTCGGCGGAGACGAAACCGGCGAACACGACATCGTCGATACCATGCTGGTGAAGAAAGTGCTCGTACCGGTCGGTGGCTCCCTGGCCGACAACGATAAGCCGGGCATCCGGGAACTGGCTGCGAATCATCGGCATTGCGCGAATCAGATAGCGGAATCCCTTGCGTGGCTCGTTGAACCGACCAACAAAGAGGATATTTGGCCGTCCGTCCATGAACTGCGGCAGCGGATCCGCCTGGCCATGGAACCGATCTAGCGAGATTCCGTTGGGAATGATCTCGTACTCGGACGGGAAGTACGAATCGACGAACTCGCGTGCCGCCTCGGAGACAGCGACTCGCGCGTCGAGCTTGTCGAAGAAGAGATCCAGAACTGGCTTGAGATACATGTACATGACATTGCTCGGCCGGGCAGCATGAAATGTGCCGACGTTCGCGACATCCGAATAGAGCAGAACCGCGGAGCAGAGTATCGGCGTGAGTGGCTCGTGCAGATGGACGACATCGAACGTCTCCCCACGCATGAACTGGCGGACCTTCCAGGTGACCGTTGGAGAGAACGTGACTCGCGCCATCGACTCGTTTGACGGAACCGGGATCGCCATCCCGACACGGTAGACATGGCCGTCGTCCGTTTCGCCAGTGTCCGGCGATGTCGGAGCGATGATCCGCGTCTGGTGGCCCATCGCGCGGAACTGGTGATCGAGCTGGGTGATGTGCTCGTTGACACCACCCTGGTAGCCGAAGTCGAATGGTGAGACGAACAGGATGCGCACCGGAGCCCCCTTCGACGCGAGTAACTGGCCTGGCGGGCGCTGCTCGAGGCGTTCACCGCGAGCGCCGCAGGGCCGACTGCCATTTTACTGGCTGACTTTCCGACATCTGTCCGAGCGTCTCGTCATTCCGGAACACGCCACCCCGTGGCGGGATTGTAGCATCGGCCCGGTCAGGATTGATTGACGATGGTCTGACGTGGCACGCTCTTCGCGGTCCGTTCTGTCCTGCTGGAGGCACACAACCGGTGTCATTACGTCCGACTGCCATAGAAGCTGAATCCCGAGATCACACCACCTCGACGGTTCGTCAGATCGCCCACGAGTACCAGCTTGTCTTTGTTGGCTCGGTATACGCTGCTCACTGGCTCCTGGTTACGATCGTCGCGGCGCTAGCCACCCGGTTTGCCTACGCGAACCCTCCCGTGAAAGCGTTGGGCTGGGCCCTGCCGCACCTCGACGGAGCTAGTGGGCTCTTCGTGCAACCGATGAGAAACTGGGACGGATTCTGGTATAGCCTGATCGCAGAGTTGGGCTATGTCCACTCTGCAACTACCGCATTCTGGCCACTCTACCCATGGTCCATGCGCTTTCTTGGCACATTGCTACTCATCCCCTATGAGACTGCCGGTTACATGCTGTCGAATATCGCGTTTCTTATCGCGCTGGTGGCACTGTACCGATATGTATCCACGAATTGGGGTGTGGACGTCGCTCGGCGCAGTGTGTTGTTATTGGCGTTCTTCCCGACAGCGTTCTTTTTTACGGCAGTGTATAGCGAATCCTTCTTTCTGCTCTTCTGTGTCCTGGCGTTTTCCTGGGGCCGGATGGCGCGCTGGTGGCTGGCCGGCAGCGCGGCGCTGCTCGCGGGACTCACCAGGAATGTCGGCGTGCTGCTCATCGTTCCGCTCGGGATCATGTTCTTGCGCCAGTATGGACCTGGTCTCCGCGGTCGCTGGCTCGATCTGCGTGCCTGGCCGGCTCAGACGCTCGCGCTGGGCCTGATCCCGCTCGGCCCGGTGTTGTACATGCTGTACCTGTGGCGCGCGTTCGGCAACCCGCTGATGACAATCGATGCCCAGAAGGGATGGGCCCGCATCCAGGCGATGCCATGGACGACGTTCAGAATGGCGTTCGATCAGTGGCAGGGGGGGTGGCTGTACGCATTGCTTGCCTCACCGACCTGGGCAACGCTGACCTCGTACCCGGTGCGGATGTCCTTTGCCGAGTACGAATCGCTGGACATCGCCATGACGTTTCTCGGGATCGTGCTGATCGTCTATGCGTTCAGGGTGCTGCCGATCGAGCACAGTGCGTGGGTTGCGATAATGTTCGCTCTTCCGCTGTTCAGCCCATCGACAATCCACCCGCTGATGTCGATCCCGCGGTTCATGGTTGTCCTGTTCCCGCTGTTTATCGCGCTGGCCATCTTCGCCCGGCGTCGTTTCGTGTTGCCCATCATCCTGGTTCCATCCGCTGTGTTGATGGTATTGCTGACTGTGCAGTTCTCAACCTGGTTCTGGGTTTCCTGAGCGAGCGTCGAACGATGGCGGAGAAGCAACGAGGGCAGCCGTTCGGCCGCCCTCGTCCAGTATCTTCGGAACGAGCTAGCGCGTGGAGCGGTAGTTTGGCGCTTCTTTGGTGATGACGACATCGTGCGGGTGGCTCTCGCGCAATCCCGCCGACGTGATCCGGACGAAGCGGGCTTCGCTCTTGAGTGCCTCGATCGATGGAGCGCCGCAGTAGCCCATCGCTGCCCGCAGGCCGCCGACGAGCTGGTAGACGATTGTCGACAGCGGCCCCTTGTAGGCGACGCGCCCTTCGATCCCTTCCGGCACGAACTTCGCCAGGCTGTCGATATCCTCCTGGAAGTATCGGTCCTTCGAGAACGAGCGCTCCTTCATCGCGCCAAGTGAGCCCATCCCGCGATACTCCTTGAAGCGCTCGCCCTGGAACAGCACCACCTCGCCCGGGCTCTCCTCGGTGCCGGCCAGCAGCCCGCCAAGCATAATCGTGTCGGCGCCGGCTGCGATTGCCTTGGCGATGTCACCAGAATACTGAGCGCCTCCATCGGCGATGAGCGGGACACCCGCGGCCGCCGCGACCTGCGCGCTGTCCATGATCGCTGAAATCTGCGGAACGCCGGTCCCTGCAACGACGCGCGTCGTGCAGATCGACCCTGGCCCGACGCCGATCTTGACGCCATCGGCGCCGGCGTCGATCAGTGCCTGAGTGGCCGAGCCGGTCGCGACATTCCCGGCAACAACCTCGACCGGGAGCTCGCGCTTAATCAGTCGAACCATCTCGAGCACGCCACTCGAATGCCCGTGGGCGGTATCGACGATGATTACGTCCACATTCGCTGCCACCAGCGCCGATGCGCGTTCAAACGCATCGCGGCCAACGCCGACTGCCGCGGCGACGCGGAGGCGGCCCTGGTCATCCTTGGTAGCGTTGGGATACTGGATTTTCTTCTGGATGTCCTTGACCGTGATCAGGCCCTTGAGATAGCCGCGCTCGTCGACGACCGGCAGCTTCTCGACCTTGTGCTGATGCAGGATCTCACGCGCTTCGTCGAGCGTCGTGCCGACCGGGACGGTCACCAGGTTCTCGCTGGTCATCAGGGTGGCGATTGGGCGGTCGAGGCTATCCTCGAAGCGCAGATCACGATTGGTCAGGATACCGACCAGCCGGCCATACTCGTCGGTGATCGGCACGCCAGAGATATGGTAGCGCTCCATCATCTCGACGGCTTCGGAGAGCAGATCATCTGGTCGCAGCGTCACCGGCTCGACGATCATGCCCGACTCGCTCCGCTTGACCTTATCCACCTCCTGGACCTGGTCGTGGATCGACAGGTTTCGGTGGATGACACCGATACCTCCTTCGCGCGCGAGAGCGATCGCCATGCGCGCCTCGGTCACTGTGTCCATCGCAGCGGAAACGATCGGGATGTTCAGGCGGATATTGCGCGAAAACCAGGTGCCGGTATCGACCTGGCTAGGGATCACGTCTGACGCCGCCGGCAGTAACAACACGTCGTCGAACGTCAGCCCGGTGCCGACGATCTTTTCGGACAGATCGAACGCCATTCCATCCACGCCGACAATCCTCGCGGCTTTCGGATCCCCCATGATCGTCATCGAATCGCACCCTCCTTCGCCTGCGGCGCTGCCGCCGGTTCTATTGCCACCACAGCCACACTAATCACGCAAAGCTCCGGCGATTGGTTCGCTCGCCGGGATGTCAGAGCCTTGTCCCTCGGCTGGGCAGAGCCCCAGCCGTTGGGCAACTTCTTCTCCAAGCTCCCGGTACGCTTCGGCGCCGCGGGAGCCTGGGTCATATTCAAAGATCGAACGACCGTGGGATGGCGCTTCGGCCAGCCTGACTGTCCGCGGCACAATTGTGCGGAAGATACGGTTAGGAAATAATCGCGCGACATCCCGCACGACGTCGCCGGCCAGGCGTGTGCGGGAGTCATACATCGTCATCACCAGCCCGAGGATGTCGAGCCGGCGGTTGAGCCCGCGCTTAACGAGATCGACGGTGTTGATCAGCTGGGTCAACCCCTCGAGGGCGAGATATTCGCACTGGACGGGAATCATCACTTCATCGGCCGCGACCAACCCATTGACGGTCAGCAGTCCGAGCGACGGCGGGCAGTCGATGAGGATCACGTCGTACAGGTCGCGGATCGGCGTGAGGGCGGCATCCAGTCGCATCTGGGGGCGGGTCAGGCTGGTCAGCTCGATCTCCGCGCCCGCGAGCAGATGGTTTGCGCCGATCAGATCGAGCTGTGGCCGGACATCCCGAACCACGATCTCCTCGGCATCGACGCCATCGACGAGCAGATCGTAGATCGTGCCATCGAGCGCACGTTTATCAAGTCCGACCGAGCTGGTTGCGTTTCCCTGGGGGTCGAGGTCGATCAGAAGCACGCGGTAGCCACGTTCGGCCAGGTTGCAGGCGACGTTTACGGCGGTCGTGGTCTTCCCGACTCCGCCCTTCTGATTCGCCAGCGCCAGAACCTTGCCCAACCGCCTCTCCCGCCACGACGATTCTGTGTGATTGTCCGTTCCGGCGACCCACCCCTGTCACGAAGGGCGAACCCCTCGGGAACACCCGGACGGCTGCGGGGTGATCGCTAAGGATACCAGAACGCCGAGCTCCGAAATGGCGACTAGCCCAATGAGTGTGTTCGTCGAGAGGGCCCGGCCTACGGGAATAATGGAGTGGCGCGAGGCAGTGGCAGTGCCCACTGCCTCGCAGGACGGCTTACGACTTCTCGATCGTAATGAGCTTCAACCATGAGCCGGCGGCTGCGGTCGGCAGGTGATAGATGTTGTGCACGTTCGGCTTGGTGACGTAGAAGTTCTGGCCGTGATAGACGCCAACGTTGGCGGCCTCGCGGACCAGGATCACCTCCGCGTCGCTGTACATCTGCATCCGCTTCTTCTCGTCGGTCTCGATGAGGGCGGCCTCCACCAGCTTGTCGTACTCATCGTTCTTCCAGTGCGTCTTGTAGAAATCCGCGTTCGAGGCGAACAGCTGATTGTGCCAGTTGCTCGGATCCGCGAAGTCGGATCCCCAGATTCCGAGATGGGCGTTGTAGGGCTGTGTCTTGCGGGCGCTGCGCCACTCGACGTATGCGCGAGGCTCCAGAGGCTGGAGCTGGACATCGATCCCAAGGTTCTGCTTCCACTGCTGCTGGAGATACTGTGTGATCAGCGGCAGTGGCGACGTGGTCCGTGAGACGAGGGTGAAGTCGGTCGGCCAGCCTTTGCCGTCCGGGAAGCCGGCTTCGGACAGGAGCTCTTTCGCCTTGGCGATATCCCCTGCTAGCGCGGCGCCAGGGTTGTTGCTCGGGATGTCGGCCGGCAGGATTGTCGGCGCTGGAAGGTAGTAATCCTTCAGTACCTTTGTGATCAACGAGTCGCGGTCGAAGCCCAGCGCCAGCGCCTGCCGCACGCGGACGTCATCGGTCGGCTTGTTGCTTGTGTCGAAATGGATCATCTCTGTACTGGAGGTCGGGTATGGCTGCATCTGGGCCGAGAGGGTGGCATCTGCGCGAACCCGATCGTACTCGGCTGCTGGGACAAGCGCGTGGTCGACCTCGTCGTTCTCGAAGGCAGTCAGGCCCTTGGCGACCCAGTCGTCATAGATCGTGTACTCGGCTTTGTCGATGCTGGGCTTATCGCCCCAGTAGTTCTTGTTCGGCTCGAAGACCATCAACTGGTCGTGCTTCCATTCGCTCAGAATGAATGGACCGTTGACGACCAGAGTTCCCGGCTCGAGCCACTTGTTCCCGGCCTTTTCGATCACATGCTGCGGCACTGGATAGGCGGTCCAGGTTGCGGAAATGATCGGGAAGAACGGCGTCGGGTCGCTGAGTGTTACCTCGAAGGTCAGGTCATCGACTGCCTTGACGCCGAGCTGGTCGGTCGGCATGTCACCCTTTGCGACCTCTTCTCCGTTCTTGATCGGATAGAACACGGAGGTGTACTTCGAGGCCGTCGCGGGATCCATCACGCGCCGCCAGGCGTAGAGGAAGTCATTCGCGTTCAACGGTGTCCCGTCGGACCACTGCATGCCTGGGCGGACCTTGTAGGTCCAGACGGTGCCGTCGGCATTCGCTTCGTAGCTTTCGGCCATCGCCGGACTGGCCGTGCCGTCCTTCGGGCTGATGACGACAAGCCCTTCGAAGAGCTCGCTGAGCGACCACGGGCTGCCGGTAATGCCGGGGTCGGCGTCTTCTGGCTCGACAGCGCCATAGCGGAAGATGCCACCCGTTGCCTTTGGGGCGGCGGCCGTCGCCATGGCGGTCGTCGTGGCGCTGGCCGGGTTGACGG